>JAIRYY010000208.1 GCA_031267485.1 Tannerella sp. | reverse complement strand
TTTTTGATGCGGACGGCTTGAATAGCCGGATTTTCATAACCGCAGGTCGACGACCTGCGGTAAAGGAAGCGAAAGCGACCTCTGCCTGGAAAGGCAGTACCGATGGGAATAGAGTACTGCCTTTCAGGCAGAGATATGTACGTTCTTACCGCAAGCTGCGCTGCGCTTGCATGCGGTTATGGAAATCAGGCCCTTCGGGACGTCCGCCTGAAAAAAGCGTTCGCCCCGTTTACATACCGGAAAATTTTTCGAACGAATATTTTTATGTCGCCCCTCGGATTTTTGACAGCCCACCCTGCGGGACGGTGAATCCTATCCATTTCAGCCGCATATCGCAGTGTATGGACGTTTCCGCGCTTGCGAAAAACGTCCCGGAGACTTTCACAAGCTTTCAAAGCGCTTTTTTTGCGTCCGGGAGACTTCCGCAAGCTTGCAAAGTGTTTTTTTTCCATCCGGGAGACTTCCGCAAGCTTGCAAAGTGCTTTTTTTTCATCCGGGAGACTTCCGCAAGCTTGCAAAGTGCTTTTTTTTCATCCGGGAGTCTTCCGCAAGCCGGCAAAATGCTTTTTTTTCGTCCGGGAGACTTTCGCAAGCCTGCAAAGTGCTTTTTTTTCGTCCGGGAGACTTCCGCAAGCCGGCAAAATGCTTTTCCAACGTCCCGGAAACTTCCGCAGACATTCAAAGTATTCATCGTCATTGCAATCTCCCTCCCTCTCGTCATTGCGAGCGTAGCGAAGCAATCCAGGCACAGGCGACGACCTGGATTGCTTCACTTCGTTCGCAATGACGGGGAAAGACAATGCACAAAAATATCCCGCGGGAAGTATAATAATTAACGATTCATCACCAAGTAATGTGAAACGAACAGGATATAATATATGTATGATTTAAGCAAATTGAAGCACGCGATTTGTCCCGTCAGGGACAATATGTCGGTAGAAAAATTGCCGGTGACATTTATCGCCGTGCCGTCAGGTACGGAATATGATGATTGTCACATAGCGTACCTGACGGCACGCGGACGGTTAGATGCGGTTAATTTTTCTACCGACATTCCGTCCCTACGGGACGGTGAATCCTATCCATTTCAGCCGCACATCGCAGTGCATGGACTTCTGCAAGCTTGCAAAGTGCTTTTCCGGCGTCCCGAAAGCTTCCGCAGACTTTCCGCGCTTGCGGGAAACGTCTCGGAGTACTCCCGCAGACTTCCCGCGCTTGCGGAAAACGTCCCGGAGTACTCTCGCAAGCTTCCCGCGTTTGCGGAAAACGTCTCGAAGTACTCCCGCAAACTTCCCGCGCTTGCGGGAAATGTCCCGGAGTACTTCCGCAAACTTCCCGCGCTTGCGGGAAATGTCCCGGAGTACTCCCGCAAACTTCCCGCGCTTGCGGGAAACGTCCCGGAGTACTCCTGCAAGCTTTCCGCGCTTGCGGAAAACGTTTCGAAGTACTCCTGCAAACTTCCCGCGCTTGCGGGAAATGTCCCGAAGTACTTCCGCAAACTTCCCGCGCTTGCGGGAAACATCCCGGAGTACTCCCGCAAACTTCCCGCGCTTGCGGGAAACGTCTCGAAGTACTTCCGCAAGCTTCCCGCGCTTGCGGGAAATGTCCCGGAGTACTCTCGCAAGCTTCCCGCGCTTGCGGGAAATGTCCCGGAGTACTCCTACAAGCTTCCCGCGCTTGCGGGAAATGTCCCGGAGTACTCCCACAAGCTTTCCGCGCTTGCGGGAAACGTCCCGGAGTACTCCCACAAGCTTTCCGCGATTGCGGGAAACGTCTCGGAGTACTCCCGCAGGTTTCCCGCAAGCGCGGGAAACGTCCCGGAGGCAATGACGGGATGTGACAATTTAATAGCCAATTCACTAATCATTAATCACTAATTTACGTCACTAATTTACGCTAATCCTTATGACAGACAATATAAGAATAAGCGAAGTTTCGGAGGTGCTGAAAATGCAGCTCAACGAGATAAATGTCAAAATGTCGTTCGATGAAGTCGGCACTGTTTTGCAGGTGAGCGACGGCGTGGTACGCATATACGGGCTGCGCAATGCCGAAGCGAACGAACTGTTGGAATTTGAAAACGGCATACGGGGAGTCGTCATGAATCTCGAAGACGACAACGTCGGGGCCGTTCTCCTGGGACATACGGACAGGATTAAGGAAGGATTCACCGTCAGGCGAACCGGTGAAATCACCTCCGTCGACGTCGGCGACGGCATGCTCGGACGCGTCATCGACCCGCTTGGCGAACCGCTCGACGGCAGGGGGCTGATTGAAGGCGAACGTTTCCGCATGCCGCTCGAAAGGAAAGCGCCCGAAGTGATATTCCGCCAGCCCGTCAATCAGCCGCTGCAAACCGGCATAAAAGCCATTGACGCGATGATTCCCATTGGCAGGGGGCAGCGCGAACTGCTGATTGGAGACCGTCAGACGGGAAAAACGGCTATTGCTATCGACACAATCATCAACCAGCGCGCAAACTTCGAAAAGGGAGACCCCGTCTACTGCATCTATGTCGCGGTGGGGCAAAAAGGCTCTACCGTCGCGTCGGTCGTGAACACGCTGCGCGAAAAGGGAGCAATGGACTACACCGTTGTCGTCGCCGCCAACGCATCCGACCCTGCCGCCCTGCAATACTTTGCGCCTTTTGCCGGGGCGGCCATCGGCGAATATTTCCGCGACACCGGACGCCATGCGCTTGTCGTATACGACGACCTCTCCAAACAGGCCGTCGCATACCGGGAAGTCTCGCTGATACTCCGCCGCCCGTCCGGACGCGAAGCCTATCCGGGCGATATTTTTTACCTGCACTCGCGGCTGCTGGAGCGCGCGGCGAAGATAATAAACCGGCAGGAGGTTGCGGAAAAGATGAACGACCTGCCCGAATCGCTGAAGGGCAAGGTCAGGGGCGGCGGGTCGCTCACGGCGCTGCCCGTCATCGAAACGCAGGCGGGCGACGTTTCCGCGTACATTCCGACGAACGTCATTTCCATTACCGACGGACAGATATTCCTCGAAAACGACCTGTTCAACCAGGGTGTGCGTCCGGCCATCAACGTGGGAATCTCCGTGTCGCGCGTCGGCGGAAGCGCCCAGGTGAAAGCGATGAAGCAGGTCGCGGGCACGCTCAAAATTGACCAGGCGCAATATCGCGAACTCGAATCGTTCACCAAATTCGGCAGCGACCTCGACCCGGTTACGGCTTTCACCATCGACAAGGGACAGAAAAACACGCAGCTGCTCATACAGTCGCAATATGCCCCCATGCCGGTGGAAGAACAGATAGCCGTCCTGTACTGCGGCACAAAAGGGCTTCTCAAAAACATGGCGGCAAGCCGCGTTCACGAATTTGAGCAGGCGTTCCTGCAGCTTCTCCGAAGCAGTCACCGGGAAGACGTCCTGGAACCCCTGCAGAAAGGCATCCTCAACGACGAGGTCGTCGCCGCCATCGAAGCGTGCGCCGAAAAAATAGCAGGAAACAGCAATTCATAAAAAGTTATGGCAGCATTCAAGGAAATAAAAAAACGGATAAACTCGATAAAAAGCACCCGGAAAACGACTTCGGCGATGAAAATGGTCTCATCGGCCAAACTGCATAAGGCCGAAAAGAAAATATCGGACATGCGGCCGTATGCCGAAGCGCTGCACCGTGTGATGGAATCATTGCTTGCCGCGTATTCTCCGGGCGATGCGGAGGATGCGGAGGACGGCCGGTTTGCCGGACTGACCGCGGAACGTCCCGTCAGGAACGTCGCCATTGTAGCCTTTTCTTCCGATTCGTCCCTCTGCGGAGCTTTCAATTCCAATGTCTTCCGCGAACTGCGTCATGCGGTCGACGCATACAGGCAACCGCCGGCAAACGGAAATGTTTTTGTCTACACGATTGGCCGGAAAATATACGACGCCGTCCGGAAAACGGACACAGGCATAACCGGAAACTTTGAAAACCTCGCAGGCAAGCCCGACTACAGCGTGATTGCAGAACTTGCGGATTCGCTAATCCGTCAGTTCGAAAAGCGGGAAATAGACCGGGTGGAACTCGTCTATCATCATTTCAAAAGCGCAGGTTCGCAGCAACTGATACGCGAACCGTTACTTCCCGTCGCGTTTCGTCGCACGGCGGACTGCAAGACGGAATATATTTGCGAGCCGTCGCGCGGAAAACTGTCAGGCGCGCTGATGCCCAAATGCGTCAGGCTTCACCTCTACGCGGCGCTCCTGGATTCGAACGTATCGGAACACGCAGCCCGGATGGTTGCCATGCAGACGGCAACCGACAACGCGGACGACCTGGTCGGCGAACTGACCGTCGAATACAACAAATCACGCCAGCAGGCTATCACCAACGAGCTGTCGGACATAGCCGGAGGTAAGACCGGCGGCAGCGGCGGCGGTGCAAAATAAACGGTATGATTAAGACAGTAAGCGTGTACTGCGCCTCAAGCGACCGGATAAACGGCATCTACGCAAAAGACGCCGAAAAACTCGGACATCTCCTGGGAAAGCGCGGCCTGCGGGTCGTCAACGGAGCCGGAAGCATCGGGCTTATGCGCATTTTGTCCGACGCGGCGCTCTCCTCCGGCGGGACGGTCACGGGAGTAATACCCCGTTTCATGGTCAGGAACGGATGGTGCCACAGCGCCCTCACGGAACTGATAACGACCGAAACCATGCACGAACGCAAAAAGACCATGGCCGACATGTCCGACGCGGCAATAGCCCTCCCCGGAGGATACGGCACGCTGGAAGAGCTGCTCGAGATAATCACATGGCGTCAGCTCGGACTGTACAGCCACCCGGTCATCATCCTGAACACAAACAGCTACTACGCCCCCCTGCTGGAAATGTTCCGCCGCGCAACGGAGGAACATTTCATACGCGGGGAGCAGTCGCAGCTGTGTCGCGTGGCGCAAACGCCGGAAGAAGTCTGTGAATATCTAACGCTGGAATAATTTTACAGCCCTGTCGCTTTCATCCACACTTCGGACATAAGCTGGCGTCCGGGCAAATCGGGATGTACGCCGTCGGGAGACCAGTAAGTGGCGGGAGCGATTTTCACGGCCTCATCAAATGCGGACTGGAACGGCACGAATACCGCATCAAACTCATCTGCCAGTTTTTTAAGCGAAACCCTGTATGCATCAAACATCGGGAACCAGGCGCCGTCATTAATGGCAGTCCCTCCGCTCAATGCGAACGGCTCGCAAAGAACGAGCTGTATCTTCGGCAGTTTTTCTTTCGTATATTTCAACAAATCGCGAAGGTCGGTTTCGTATTTTTCAACCGTCCCCTTATAACTGCCGTTAAGCGTGTGCCAGTAATCGTTAACGCCGATGAGAATACTCAGGACGTCCGGCATGAAAGCCAGCGTATCGACCTCCCAGCGTTCGCGCAGCTGATAAACTTTATTCCCGCTGATGCCCCGGTTATAAATTTTAGGCTGTTTATCCGCCTGTCTGTTAAGAATTGCAGTTGCCGTAAACAGAGCATACCCCATCCCCAACTGATCTGTATTGTTGCACGTTATGGAGTCCCTTTTACGTCCTGCGTCCGTAATCGAATCGCCCTGAAAAAGGATAACCGAATCCTTCTTCAGGGTAATTTTTTTAGCGTTCGCCACTTGCCGTCCATCAACAGCCGCCCTGGCAATATTCGGTATAACTGCCATTCCAACCCCCGCAAAGGTTGCTTTTCTCAAAAAATCCCGTCTTGTATCCATAGTATATATTTAAAAATTTGTTAGTTCTTTGTTTTTTTTGAAATATCATTCCTGTCGTGCAGATGAAGATACCAGTAAACGCAGCCGACCCAGAAGACGCCGCCGGCGATATTTCCGAATGTGGCGGGAATCAGGTTGTTCCAGATGAAATCGCCCCATGTGATACCGGCGCCCGAATAGATGGCGGCGGGGACGAAAAACATGTTTGCGATGGAATGTTCGTAGCCCAGCGTGACGAATATCATTACCGGAATCCAGATGCCGATGCATTTGCCGGTAATATCTTTGGCGGCATAACCCATAAACATACCGAGGCAGACCAGCCAGTTCGCTCCTATTCCCTTAACGAATACGGCGGCCCAGGGCTGATATACTTTTGCTTCCGTATAGTGGTGTAAATAGCTTTTCCATGGGTCTTCGGCAAAATATCCCAAGCCGGAGGATAACATGTAAGCCATTATTTGAGTTCCTGCAAAGTTGAATACGTACGACAGGCACAGCAGCTTCAGGAACGAAACAAACCGCAGTTTTCTTTCCAGCAATGGCAGGGTAAATGCCGTACAGTCGCTTGTGAAAAGGTCGGCGCCCGTAATGGAAACCATAATCAAGCCGACAGGGAACAAGGCGCCCGCTATGAATTTAACCAGACCCGGATTAGCGGCCCCTATCCCGGTCATTCCGCCGGCTACCGTGACCGACAGCAACCCGCCTGCGGCAATAAACGCGCCTCCCAGTATCGCTATTACAATAAACCTGAAAGCCGGCAGCAAAGATTTATAAATCCCCGATGCAGCAAACTCTTTCGTCATGTCTAACGGACTGTAATAGTGATTCGCACTCATCCTGTTTTCTGTTTTTCATTATAACAGGACGCAAAAATACAACTGTTTTCTATATCGCGCAAGTTTTTACCGAATGTTTTTCATTTTTCAGGTCTGTCCGCGAATTTTCCGTTATTTTACAGCCACATCCCAAACTTTTATGGCGCGGTCTGTTCCGTCCGGGCCGAAAACATCCAGCACCACCACGTATTTTCCCGCCTGTTCGTAGGCGTGGAGCGGATGCTGTTCTTCAGAGGTGGTTCCGTCGCCGAAATCCCATTTCCAGCGTGTGATGTTTCCCTCCGACAAGTCGTTGAAAGCCACCATTCGCCGGCGCATATCCACAATTTTGTGTTCCCACCCGGCGTGGAGGGCTTTTTTGAACTGCGGTTCAAGCGGCATCAGGTCGAAAGTGCGCAGTTGCGACGATTCCCCGTACATCGTGTGATGTTTGGAAAGATTCCAGAAACCGTTGTTGCCATTCCTGTTCACGTCGTCGTAATCAATGACCGCCCAGCACAGTCCGATGCTTTTGTTGTCGTACAGTTGCGATTCCACCGCCCGCGAAGGGTCATTCCCCGCGTAGTCGAACACCGTGATGTAAAATTCCAGCCGCAGGATACCCGGTTCACCGGGTTTGAAATGATAATCGAAAGCGGCATTGGCATAAGGCAAGTCCTTAATCCACGGCTGGCTGCCCCATGCCAGCGTCCAGTCCTTGCCGTATGCGGGAGGCGTAAACACATGATAGTTTTGCGCATGCACGCCGTGGAAAAGGAAATAGGCATCCCACTGATTCAATTCCCTGTTGGGATGACGCTCGTCAATATGCGGCCCGCCGGACAAATCGCCGTCCACCACTACTTCAAAAATATCGTTATGCAGGCCTGTATGGGTAAAATCCCAATAATCGTCGTAAGCTTCGTACATGAAATACAAACGGTTCAGCCCCTTTACCCAGCCCACCTTGACCCGTATGTCCAGCGATTCTTTGTTGATGCCCGGATGCTTACCCGAATCGTCCCACAACTCTTCCGTCCCCACCACATACGATTCCGGTACCATGTCCCAGTCGTCGAACTGGCCGTCGATACGGGGAATCCGGTCGGACGGGAACCGGAATACTTTGAAATGGGGCGCATCCAGCTGCGCCGGGAGGGCCAGCGGCAGAAGCGCGAGGGCGGCAGCAGCCACAAATAGCCTTATTTCTGATATTTTATATACTGACATAATCATAATATTAATACGCATATAACCAAACTCTCTGTATTTTCGGATACAGGTTGCGGAAGCGCAATCCCTGTCCCGACTGATTGATTTTAAGCGCTTCCGGCAAATCGTAACGCAACTGTATTTCGTCGCCGTTCAGCCACCGTCCGGCAACCCATTCGCCGTTGACGAAATCGCCCTCCCGCACTTTGGCCAGGCCTGCCGTCCGCTGACCGTCCAGCGGTTCGAACGTGACGTCCACATCCCATCCCATCACAATATACTCGCCGTCGTTTTCCATCATCACCAATGCATATCCCACAGGCGGTACGGCGGAAGAATTACGCGTTTTTCGCAGTTCGACCCTTATCCGGTATTCCCCAAGTTCCAGCGCCGTTTCAGGTACGGAGGGCTCGCTTTCCCGCAGCCATGCAGCCCGTATGGTACCGTTGGCCTGATGTTCAAGGATTTTGTCCGCCATGGCGGACAGCTGCCGGTAGGCAAAAGTGAACGGGCCGGCGTCTTTACTGGCGTCATCAGCGGTCACGATGCCCGTGTTGGACGATACATAGCCGCGCGATTCAATGCCGAAAGGCGAATAGCCCATTGCCCCCATTTCGCCGATAGCATAAACGGCGTTGGCCGCCCCATTGATGCCGGCCGCCGATTCGGGGACAAAGACCGGGTTGGCGGAACGGCTGTACAGTTGCAGGATGCCGGGGAAATCCGGCAGGTAGATGTCCGGGCACAGCATGTCGATAGCAGGCGCACCGGCACGCCAGATGTCATGGGTGTGCGCCTGCGGCCCTCCGGACGGGTAATCGCCGGGATGCAGGTCCTGCGGCTGCACAATCCATGCATTAACAAACACCGGCAGGGGATATTCCGTTTTGCCGGCTTCTGTTATCGCGTTCATGAAAGTGGCATAGCGCCACGCCATAAACAGCTCGTCGGTATAATCGCCCGCGCCGAACACTTCCTCCCACGTGCCGGACGTTTTTCCGCCCGCCCTGTCCCAGGCAGTCCCCAGTTCGGGCAGCAGCGCGTCCCTGTGGGCGACAAGGTAACTCATCAGGGCGTCAGGTACGGCGGCATTAAACCGTGCAACCGCTTCGGGGTGGTAATCGCGCGTGTCGCCGTGCAGCCCCACCTCGTTCTCCATCTGTATCATAATCACGGTCCGTTCCGTATCCGTTTCGCGTATGTGCCGCATCATGGCGGCGTATGCTTTCATGTCCGCCTGCATCGTCTGTTCGCCCATTGTGGAAAGGATGTTCAGCGACGCGCCGCTTTTGGTTCTGACGAGCGGAAACCGTGCGGCATCCTTTTTCACCCATGCGGGCTGATAGCTGGAAATGCCGTTTTTCCAGCTGCCAAACCACAGCACGACAAGTTTCATCCGGTTGGCGCGGGCATCACGGATGAGGTCGTCGAGCACGGAAAAATCGAAGACGCCCTCTTCAGGCTCCACCTGTTCCCACGACACGACAGCCAGAACCGTATTCAGCCCAATGACTTTCAGTTTATCCCATATTTCCCTCATGTACTCCGTGTCGGACGACGAGGAATTATGCAACTCTCCCGCCAGCGCCAGCCAGGGTTTCCCGTCCACTATCAGTTGCGTCACATCGCCCCGTTTTTCCAGATGAGGTACAGGCGCAGGCGTTTCCGTACGGGGAGATGAACCGGTACATCCGGCAAAAAGAAAACATGCCGTAAACACGGAAAAAAAAATATTCTTAGCATTCATATTAAAAATTTTAAAACTGTCATTTATATTCCGTTCCGGCCTTTTCAGTTACCATCCGGCTTTTCCATTTCCGCGAAAGGGCTGGGCGTCCACCGGAACGAGTTTTCGGAATCCGGCATGGACGGACTGTAAGGCATGAAATCATCCCTTAGATATTGCATGAAATCGAACTGAAAACCCTGCTGCTGCAGATTCCGCAATCCTGTAATCACACATTTGGCTATCTGATATGCGCCGTAGGGGTTGAAATGGGTATTGTCTTCCAGCGCGTTTGTCTGTCCCGGCCATGTATTTGCCGGATAATGGACAAAGGCCTTTTTGGAATTTTCGACGCCAAGCGCTTCATATAAGGTACGGGTCATGGCATGAAGGTCCAACAGCGGTATATTCTCTTCCCGCGCAAGTTTGCGCATGGCATCCGGGTAGTCTTCATGCGTGTCTTTA
The DNA here is from genome assembly GCA_031267485.1 of Tannerella sp. Taxonomy (GTDB): domain Bacteria; phylum Bacteroidota; class Bacteroidia; order Bacteroidales; family Tannerellaceae; genus Tannerella. The sequence continues at coordinate 4,848 of JAIRYY010000208.1, read as the reverse complement.
ATTCTTTCACTGTCGTCAAAGCTGCGCCGCTGCGTCGGGGTGACGAAAACGGGACAGGCTCCGCGGGCGCGGGCTTCGCGAATGAAAGTCTTCAGGCTTGCGGTGAACGAAGTATAGGCGCCTCTCCCCTCCCCTTTTTGCTTCTGGTCGTTGTGCCCGAACTCAACAAGTATGTAATCGCCGGCTTTCATCTGCGTGAGGATTTTTTTCAGGCGTCCTGCGGCAATGAACGAATTGGCGGCTTCGCCGGATTCAGCGTAATTGGCAAAACTGACGGGAGTGTCGAAAAACCGCGGAATCATCTGTCCCCAGCTTGCCCAAGGCTCGTTGTCCTGGTCTACAACTGTGGAATTTCCGCATAAAAACACGGTTATGGCGTTATTCACCTTTTCGATGAGAAGCTCCGACACGGCAGGCGCCTCGCCGTTAAATTCGAAAGTCAGCTTATCGTCCCAGTTCAGTTTATTTTTTTCGCGCGGTTTTATCCGCACGCGTTCGCCATCGGGATATATCTGCGTATTCCGCTTGTTTATCATAAAAGTAAACGTTTGGAACTCTCCTTTCCCGGTCGGTATGTTCTCGACAAAAAGCCGGCGCGACTCGCCGCGGACGGTTGTCACGCCCGCTTTGGATGCGGAACCGAGCCTTACGGTCACCCGGTAGTCTCCGTCGGGAACAGCCACGGAGAAAAAGACGGGGTCATAGCCGTCTTTTTCCGGTATATTCTGCCGGTCAAAGCCATATCCCGTTTCCGCGGAATAAAGCCGGGTCACGGTCTGACATTCATAACCGGACAGTCCGGTATTCCCGTCAAAGCTGAAGTAATAGGTATCTCTCGGTCGTGCGACAGCCCGGACGGGGCGCAGTTCGTCCGGCGAATCTTTCGTGAACATGTTGACCTTGGGCGCATCTTTCGTAAACAGCGTCGCTACATGTCCGGGAGTCAGCGTCGAGGCGGGACGGAAACGGTCCGACTGCATGTAGTCGAGGATGGATTTATAAAGCTGGCGCGCCGCAACACGTTTGTCCGGCCGGCCGGTAATATCCATGCTGGTCATGACAAGCCGGCCGTTCAGCACATTGGCCTCGAACATTACCCCGGCTTTCCGGCTGACAAACCAGGTGTCGATGCTCTGCACGAGCGGCTGAAAATCGTCCGGGAACTCAGTAAACTGCATCACCTGCTGTCTGTTCAGCAATTCCCACCATTGCATATTGCTGTGATATTCCGTCGGGAACCCGTCGAAAACGGGGTGATGCTCGTTCACGAGGATACCCAGCGTATGAGGCGGGCGCATCTTGAACCATGACGTGTTCCAGAATACCGGCGTGAAATGCTGCACGATATCTCTGCCGTAACGGATTTTCCCGGCAGCCGTAATCAACGCTTTTCCGCCGTTTTTCAGAACCTGCAGCGTTTTATCGTCGAGCGTATCCGTAATATAAATGTCTCCCGCCGTGATTTCGGGATTGGACGGATAGACCCAGAAATCCCAGTCGTTTACGGCTTCGGCATATTCCTCATCCCTCAATGATTCGCTTTCGATGCGGACTTCGAGGTTATAGCGCGCGGGAGTTTTCAGGCCGTTCAGTTCGATAGCGACCTTGCCGAGTTCCGTACAGTTGCCGACCGGGATATCGGCGGTTCCGCCGGCGTTGAGAACACCCCGGTTCACAACCGCGCCGTAAGCGTCGCGGACGACGTAAACCACGCGTGCGTTTTTCAGCGGCCCGTTGCGGAAATGATACGCTTCGATGTCGGCGCGGAACGTTTCGCTGTCCGTCCAGGTAAATTTCGGGATACGCGCCAGCGGTACGGTCGGACTGCAGAAACGCCGCATCGCTTCCGCGCTGATATATTCTTTCGGTTCGAAAAAGACATCCGTAAGCCCAACCAGCGCCGTGCCCTGTCCCGAATAGTCGTTCAGCGCGAGAAGCTGAAAACCTGCATAGTCCGGCGTACGCAGCGTTTTTTCTATCTCATGCTTATAGCAAAGCGCCTGGAGTTTCCCCGACGCCCGGACGAAATCGCGGGCGAGATGCCCCATTCCGTTCCCGTTCAGTATATCGCGGAAAATCTCAAAGTTCTTTGCCTTGTTCACACCCGTATATTTCCGTATCTCGTCAAAATCGGGAAAAACGCACCACTGCCCTGTTTCGTGCGATACATAAGGCTGTTTTACGGAATCAATCCGTCCGCGGTAATCCGTCATCGTTTCGGGCGCCCTTGCAGCCCAGTCGAGGCCGCGCGCGCCGGCTTTGACATGATACTGGCTGCGGGGCTGCCATTGCCAGCCATTGCCGACGGATGCTCCCGTGTAGACGCGGCGCGGGTCGGCCTTTTCCCAGTATTCCACGAAATCGGTAACCCACTCCACCCAGCGTCCGGCCGGTTCGTTCCCGCAGGCCAGCATGCAGTAGGAAGCGTAATTGCCGTAGACCCGTGTGAGGCGCTTCGTTTCTTCCATTAAATAATCATCAATGGGCTGCCCCATTCCAAGCCTGGGGCCATGATTAGGCCAGCTCGGCCCTTCGGGCTGCAGGTAGAACCCGACCCGGTCGGCCGCGATAAATGCCGCTTCCGGCGGACAGTAAGAATGGAAACGGACATGATTAAGCCCGTAGCTGCGGTATGCGCGAAACACCTTTTCCCACGATTCCACATCCATGGGGGCATATCCGGTATGCGGGAAATCGCAGTTTTCGACCGTACCGCGCAGCATCGTTTTATTGCCGTTCACATAGAACCATTTGCCCTGTATTTTAAATTCGCGCATGCCAAACTGAACCGTCCGTTCTCCCCGGTCGTCCGCCAGCTTAAACGACACGTTCAGGCGGTACAGCGCAGGGTCAAATTCGTCCCACGCGAGCATTCCCTCGCCCATGGGAAGCGTTATCTCCGTCCCGCCGACGCCTCCGGTCAGGCGAAACGGTTGCGTAACGGGGGGCGCCTCGTGCGTTTTGTCCGTATTGAAACTCCGGGCCGATACGGTGACGCTACCCTCCGCGTCTTTGAATCTGCCGCTTTTTATGCTTATGCGGACTCTGGCCGATTTTTCGGAAAGATTGGGATACACCTGCACATCGTCAATATAAGTGCCGGAGGTTGTGTAGAGCGCAATCCGCCCGACGATGCCGTTCCAGTTTCCCTGCGTCTGGTCGGTGATGCTGTGCGAATCGGGGCCTACGTTTATTTCCCTGATGCGGTTATCCACACGTATGGAAATGCGGAGTTTTCCCGATTTCCCGGCGCGTTGCAAACAGGACGTAAGGTCGTATTCGTGCGGCACGCAAAGGCTGTTTTGCATGCCGACCTTCTCGCCGTTCACCCAGACGGTCGTTTCCACATGCGGCCGTTCAAGGAACAGGACGACCCTTTTCCCGTTCCACGAAGCCGGTATGTCGACTTCTTTCCGGTACCAGGCCACGCCGACATAATGTTTGTCGGGAGTGAGGAAAAACGGCAATTTAACATTTCCATCCACCCGGTATTTCTCCATGGCGGGATTGAAAAAATAGGAACTGTCGTAAAGGCTGCCCGTCCATTGCGTATGTACGGTCACATCGTCGCCCTTAAGTTTTTCAGGCATCGAACCGGGCAGGTTTATGACATCATCCAGTTCGCGTTCAAACCATTTCTGCCGTTCGCCCTCATCGTTGCGGTCTATCATGAACGCCCATTCGCCGGACAAATCAAGGCGGTCATTTTCCCGCACCTGACCGCTCGCCGCCGTCACGGCGATGAATCCGGCAAACAAACCGGTTAAAATGCCGTAAATATTATTCCGTTTCATTCCCGAATGATTTTTCTTACTTCAACTTGTAAACTTCCGTGCCGGCAAGGAGGAAACATCCAAGTCCGTAATCCTCGAAATCCGGCTCCTTGTCAAACGTGACCGGCTGGCTGCTTTTCGGTTCTTTCCCCGTGCCCTGCACGTATCCGAGGAATCCGTTTTCGTGAACGGCGTCCTTGCACATGGCGCTCCAGGCTTTTATGATTGCGGGCAGATACGTATTCCGGTCCAGCAATCCCCGGTTGACGCCCCATGCCATCCCGTACACAAACAGCGAGGTGCCCGATGTCTCCTTGCCGCCGAAATTACCGGGGTCGTGCAGGCTGACATTCCAGAATCCGTCCTCGCGCTGACATTTGAGAAGCGCTTTGCTCATTGCGAGAAAATCGGCTACATAATCCGCCCGGTGTTTCTCGTTTTCGGGAATCTCATCCAGCACGCGCACATACGTGGCATATACCCATCCGTTTCCACGCGACCAGTAGCAGTCTTCGCCGTTCGGTTCGCTGTAGGGAGGAACAAAATCCTTATCGCGCCACCACAGGCCGTCTTTGGGATTGTACAAACCGTTCCCACCCTCCAGGTTCCGGGTATGGTGATACAAATCCCACATCCTGTCAAAATATTTCCGTTCGCCCGTGACATTTCCCAGTTTCGCATAGATGGGCATTGCCATCTGGATAGCGTCAATCCACGTCCAGTCATCATTCTGAGGCGTATTGACAATCATATTGATGTTGGCGCGGACGTTTTTCAGGTGTTCGGGATTCGGACAGAGACGGTACAAATCAATATAAATCTGAGCGCAACACTGATTATCCGCATTGCGGGTCGTCATTCCGTCGCGGAAGCCCCATTTGTGAAACTCCGCCCAGTTATAGGCATAGTCATAATAATCGGAACGGGGAAAGATGGAATGTAAAGCCATCAAACCCTCGTAGTAGACCGAACGCGTCCATATATTACTTGGGCGCAACCGTCCGCGATACGACGGCTGCGTATAGTCCGCGTACTTCTTCATAAAATAATCATTGGCGACAATCAGCGTTTTCAA
>JAIRYY010000133.1 GCA_031267485.1 Tannerella sp. | reverse complement strand
GCTGTCCCTGCATCAGCATACCGCTTTCCCGTCGACGCCGGACGTGAAGCTGCACCTCGAACTCGACGGCACGGCCGCGAGCAAAATCCGCATCCGCGTGCCGTCGTGGGCAGCCTCCGCGATGAGCATCTCCGTGAACGGCAAGCGGGTCGCCTCGGGCAAACCGGGCGCCTACGTGACCCTAAACCGCACATGGAAAAGCGGCGACGAAATCAGTTTCACGCTGCCGATGGGCTTCCGGCTGACGAAATACGCCGGCGTCACCGAAGATTTTTGCGGAAAAGAAACGTATGCTCTGGAATACGGCCCGATACTGATGGGGCTTTCCGGCGAAGCGGTCAGGGACGGTATCGTGAACCTCCCGTTTACCGCCGGCGAACTGACGGCCAGACTGAAACCCGTGGCCGGCAAACCGTCGCATTTCAGCATCGAGGGCGACAGCCGCCAGCTGGAATACGTGCCCTATTACGGGATTATGAACAATCAATCGTTCACCTGCTATCCGTTTTTTGCGGAAAAGAAATAAAAGTCTCAAATGCACGCAGATGACGCAGACCGGACGGATTTGCGCAGATTTTTTATAAGTCTAAATTAGACGAAACGCAGACTGTCTGCTAATTGACAATCTGCGTTCATCTATAAAATCTGCGTTATCTGCGTGCCAAACGACTTTCGAGACAACCCTCTCCGTCCGTTTATTCCGCTCCGGAATCATTTAGTCTTTCCTTCAATCCATCCCGTGACGTCTTCGGACGTCGGCAATGTCTTGGGAACGGCGAACCCCGCCCAGTTTCCGTTTTCGTCTATCATGAATTTCTGAAAATTCCAGGTGACTTCCGCATCCTGTTTCCCGTTGCCGCTTTTTTGTGTCAGCCACTTATACAGCGGGTGGATATCATCCCCCTTGACGGAAATTTTTTTCATCATCGGAAAAGTAACCCCGTAGTTCGCCCGGCAGAACTCCTGAATTTCCTCATTTGTTCCGGGTTCCTGGCTTCCGAAATTGTTTGCCGGAAAGCCCACAATCACAAATTTATCCGGGCCATATTTGTCATAAAGCTCCTGAAGCTGCGTATACTGCGGCGTAAGGCCGCATTTGGACGCGACATTTACGACTAATACCTTTTTCCCTTTCAGCGATGAGAGGGGAAAATCCTGACCCGTAATTGATTTTACCGTAAAATCATAAAAACCCTTTTCCTGTGCGGAAAGCGTTGATGCTGCCACGAGCAGCGCCATTGCAAAAATAATCTGTTTCATAGGTCGTCCGTGTTATTTCATATATGCATTCAGTTTCCACAGGTTGGTTTCGATGCTGCCGATGTGCTTTGCCGCCAGCGCGGCGGTGCCGGAATCATTTGCTTCTTTTGCCGTTTTATGCAGGCTGCGATAACCCTCCAGTAATGTATTCAGAGAAGAGATGACATGAGCCAACCCTGCTTCCCAGTCCGAGACGCCGCATATCTCCTTAATGGCAGCGCGTTTGAGGTATTCGGAGAAGCGGTTTTCCGGATGCCCTCCCAGCATGACGATACGTTCCGCCACTTCGTCAATCGCCGCGGCCTCCCCGTCGTAATAATCTTCGTACAACTCATGCAGTTCGAAGAACTTATCACCCTGAATGTCCCAATGCAATCCTCTCAGGTTGGTGTAATACACCTGATGATTCGCCAACAAATCACTTAAACTGTCGACTACTGGCCGGATTAAATTTGAATCCATGCCGATAAAATTTTTTGTACTCATAATTTTGATTTTTGATGATTAATAAATTATTTTTGATTCATGATGCAAATATAGTTATATTTATGACATTTGTCAAATCGTTTATTTTTATATTTGCATCAATTTTATTAATAAGACAAAAAACATGACAATTCAACAATTGGAGTATATCATCGCCGTCGACAACTACCGGCATTTCGTAAAGGCGGCGGAGGCCTGCTCCGTCACGCAGCCTACCTTGAGCATGATGATTCAGAAACTTGAAGACGAGTTGGAGGTGAAGATTTTTGACCGGACGGTTCACCCCGTCAGGCCGACCGAAATAGGGGAGAAAATAATCCGGCAGGCGCACACGTCCGTTTATCAGTTCAATCAGATCAAAGAGCTTGTGAACAACGAGAAGGATATTCTGACCGGCGATTTCCGGATGGGCGTCATCCCGACGGTCGCAACGTATCTTGTGCCCGAATTGCTGAATCTCGTCAGCGAATCGTATTCGGGTATAAACCTGATGATGCAGGAAATACCCACATCCGCAATGGTCGAGAGCATCCTGAACGGCAAAATCGACGGCGGACTGGCCGCCACGCCGCTGAAGAACCCGCTGCTGGTCGAGATGCCGATTTATTATGAAAAATTTTACGCTTATATTTCCCCGGAAGACAGGGCTTTTGACGGGGAGGAAATAGACCTCGGCGAAATTGACCTCCGCAAACTCTGGCTGCTGAACAACGTCCACTGCCTGCGCGGACAGGTCGAAACGCTCTGTAAAAGGAAAAAGGAGACCGGCCAGCGGCGGACGGTCAATTACGAGTCGGGAACTCTGGATACGCTTATCAATATCGTCGATTACAATGGCGGATTTACGATTATTCCCGAAATGACGGCCATGGGGTTGCCGGAGGAGAAACAGAACAATCTCCGCCGAATAAAAGGCGATGTTTCGGTGCGGGAGATAAGTCTGGTTGTCAGCAACAACTTTGTGCGGCAAAAAATGGCCGGCCTCATTACGGAAATGATACGGGAATCGGTGCCGAAATCCATGCAGGATCCCGCACTCAGCCGGTATGCGATCGATGTTCAATACTGATCAGTCATCCTTAATCTCCACGTAGTCGACATATTCCCCTTCGTTTTCGGATATTACTTTCTTCTTCGAAGATTGTGTATGGGTGGATGCGGATTCGTTTTTGCCATGCTGCGATGAACGGCTCCTTTGCTGTGACGAACGGTTTGGCTGCGGAGTAGCGCCGAATAAAAACCTTAAAATCGCACGCAGCAAAAACGGGATTACGAATATAATTATAAACAATATAGATAAAAACTTCGCCATATCTGTAATCAATTATGTGGCAAAGATAGTGCAAGTTGAGCATAATACAAAACAAACGCGCCTGTTTTTACCGCTCCCGTTCAAAAAACGGGAGGAGAACATTCGTGCCTGTCACGGCAGCCGGGTCGGATAAATAACCTCATAACCTCATCACTGTTTCCGACGGAAACGGTCGGAATCCTGAGACGATTCTTACCGTTTAGTAACGTGAAGTAAATAATATATAATGGTTATAAGCAAAATAGAGTACACGATTTGTCCCGCGGGGGATAATATGCCGGCAGAAAAATTTTTGGATACATTTAAGCTCCGTGCCG
>JAIRYY010000024.1 GCA_031267485.1 Tannerella sp. | reverse complement strand
GGAGGAGATTGTCGTGACGGTGACGGCCGGCGGCACAGGCAACGAAACGGTCGGGACGTCGTCCGTGCAGGCGACGTGCTTCAACGGCGTCCTGACGGTGACGTCGCCGTCCGACGAGCGGGTGGAACTCTATTCCACGTCCGGCGCACTGATTTACGGCACGCGCAAAACTCCCGGCACGGTGACCTGCCGCATCGGACATCTGCCGCATGGCGTGCTGGCCGTTAGGGGCAGCTCGGGCTGGGTTCGGAAAGTCATGCTTAATTAAGAATTAAAAATTAAAAATTAAGAGTTGAGAATGGGGGGGAATCTTCATTCTCAATTTTTTTTTGCCGCGGCGGCGGGGATTGGCTTGAGTCACCGGTACGCAGATAGCGCGGATTTGACTGTAAACATGGATTGTGATGCTCCCCTGTACTCATTTTGATGCGGTTGCCCTGCTTTTACATAGCGATACCGTGCGGTTTTTAATTTTTTTTCGTACTTTTGCGCTTTCGTAAAAGGGCGTGTACGCCGGTTGGTTAACAAATAAAAGATATTGTATGATTTACGCTTTAGTGACGGGAGGGTCCCGCGGCATTGGCCGTGCGGTTTGTGTTGAGCTGGCTGCCAGGGGGTATCCGGTGATTATCAATTATGCTTCGAATGAGGCGGCTGCGCTGGAAACGGAACGGATTATCGAGGGGAACGGAGGGACGGCCGAACGGTTGCCGTTCGATGTGGCCGACGGCGCGGCGGTGGATCAGGCGCTCGAGGACTGGGCGGAGAAACATCCCGGCGATTATATCGGCGTTCTGGTTAATAACGCGGGGATTCGCCGGGATGCGATGATGATTTTCATGCAGGATGAGCAGTGGAGCCATGTGCTCGATATTTCCCTGAACGGATTTTTTTACGTCACGCGGCGCGTGCTGAAGATGATGCTGATGAAACGCAACGGGCGTATTGTCAATATGGTGTCGCTTTCGGGTCTGAAAGGCCTGCCGGGGCAGACCAATTATTCGGCGGCCAAGGCGGCGGTCATAGGGGCCACGAAAGCGCTCGCGCAGGAGGTTGCGCCGCGCAAAGTGACGGTCAACGCCATCGCGCCCGGCTTCATAGCGACCGACATGACGAAAGACCTTGACGAGGAATCGCTGAAGAAAACGATTCCCGCCGGACGCTTCGGGAAACCCGAAGAGGTGGCGGCCCTGGCGAGCTTCCTCGTGTCGGACGCCGCCGCTTACATTACGGGCGAAGTTATTTCCATCAACGGCGGCCTTTATTCATAAACCATAATGAACAGACGGGTTGTCATAACGGGTATCGGGATTTATTCCTGTCTTGGTGAAAATCTTGACAGTGTGGCATTGTCGCTGTACAGGGGCAAGTCGGGTATCGGCATCGACCCTGCGCGTACGGCATACGGCTACCGTTCCCCGCTGACGGGGATTGTCGCGCCTCCCGACCTGCGGGGACTGACCGACCGGCGCATGCGCCAGTCTTTGCCCGAGGAGGCCGGGTTCGCCGTCGCGGCAACGCACGAAGCGATGCGGACGGCCGGCGTCGACGGGGATTACAGGCGGGACAACGAAATCGGCGTTATTTACGGCAACGACGCCTCGGCGCAGGCCGTTATCGGGGCGCACGAGGTGATGCGCGAGAAGAAGGATTCCATGCTGATTGGTTCGGGCGGCGCTTTCCGGTCGATGACGTCCGCCGTCTCGATGAACCTCTCCACGATATTCGGGCTGCGGGGCGTAAGCTTTTCGGTGGCTGCCGCCTGCGCGAGCGGTTCTCATGCCATTGGGCTGGGGTATATGTTTATCCGTGCGGGGATGCAGGAGATGACGCTGTGCGGCGGCGCGCAGGAGGTGAACTTTTATTCCATGGCCGGCTTCGACGGGCTGAGCGCTTTTTCCATGCGGATTGACGAGCCGGAGAAGGCTTCGCGCCCGTTTGATGCGAACCGCGACGGACTGGTGCCGGGCGGCGGCGCGGCAAGCCTGATGCTCGAAGACGGGGAACATGCGCTGAAACGCGGCGCTACGATATACGGCGAAGTGTTGGGATACGGCTTCTCGTCCAACGGGGGACAAATATCGCAAGCCAGCGAGCATGGTTCCGCCATCGCCATGGAACGCGCGCTGACGAACGCCGGCGTGAAAGCTTCGGAGGTGGATTATATCAATGCGCATGCCACGTCGACGCCGCAGGGCGACCGCTGCGAGGCGCTGGCTCTCGACAGGATATTTGCGGCGGCGGGCGTTCCCGTCAGCTCCACGAAATCAATGACGGGTCATGAGTGCTGGATGGCCGGCGCAAGCGAAATCGTATATTCCCTGCTTATGATGAGGAACGGTTTTATCGCGCCGAACATCAATTTCGAAACGCCCGACGTGGCGGCAAGGAATCTGAACATAATCTCGAAAACGGAAGAACGGAAGATTGATGTCTTCCTCTCAAACTCTTTCGGCTTCGGAGGTACAAACAGTACAATTATTGTCGGGAAATACCGACGATAGTGATTAGTGATTAATGATTAATGATTAATTGTAGGGGCGTCCCTTGTGGGCGCCCGTTGGCGATTGAATGGAAAATATATGGAACGGAAAGAAATGGTTAATTGTAGGGGCGTCCCTTGTGGGCGCCCGATGGCGATTGAAATGGGAAATTAAATAAAATATATGGAACGGAAAGAAATGGTTAATGGTAGGGGCGTCCCTTGTGGGCGCCCGTTGGCGATTGAAATGGAAAATTAAATAAAATATATGGAACGGAAAGAAATAGAATCGAGTGTAAACGCATTTCTGATAGACGAAATGGAAATTGACGCCGGCGACATCTTCGACGATGCGAGGCTGAAGGAAGATGTAGGTCTCGACAGCCTTGATTTTGTCGATATTGTCGTGATTGTGGAGAAGACGTTCGGCTTTAAAATCAAGCCGGAGGAGATGTCAGGCATATTGACCCTGAAAGAATTTTACGATTATATTGAGACTAAAATCAAAGCGTGACGGGTTGAGCCGTCGGAAATGTAAGCGGAAAAGACTGTATGGCCGAGGAAGAAAGACAGTGGAGAGGCGTTACGGGAGGTAGCGTTTTCGGACAGAAAGCGATGAAAATACTTTTTTCAATCGTGGACGTTCGTGTCGGCTACGCGCTCCTTGCATTTATAATCCCGTTCTATATGCTGTTCGGGCGGAAGGGTTATCTTGCGATATACCGCTATTTCCGCGTGCGGCACGGATATTCGGCGATGAAAGCGTTCTGCGGCGTGTACCGGAATCATTTCCTGTTCGGCCAGATGCTTATCGACCGATTCGCCGTTTACGCCGGGCGGAAAAATTTCAAAGTATACAATCCCGACAATGACCTGTTTCTTCGCATGGTTCATGCCCGTCATGGCTGCATCATCGCGAGTTCGCACGTGGGCAATCCCGAACTGTGCGGCTACCTGCTGAGCCAAAAGACGAAACGCATAAACAGCCTGATTTTCGGAGGCGAGGCGCGGGAAGTGCAGAAGAACCGCTCGGCCGTGCTTGCCGGCAATAACGTGCGGCTGATTCCGGTATCGGAAGATATGTCGCACATTTTCCTGATTAACGATGCGCTCACAAACGGCGAAATGGTCAGCATGCCGTGCGACCGCGCCTTTGGAAGCAACAAAACCGTCGAGTGCGATTTCCTGAACGGGAAAGCGGACTTCCCCGCGGGCGCGTTCGTGCTTGCCCTGCAATTCAATGTTCCCGTGATAGCGATGTTTGTCCTGAAAATAACGGCTTCGCGCTATCATATTCACGTGACGTCCGTCCCCGTCCCGACGGAGGGCGACAAACGCCGGAAGATAAATGAAATGACCCGCTCTTTCGCGGAAATTCTGGAGGGGATTGTGAAAAAATACCCCGAACAATGGTTTAACTTTTATAATTTCTGGAAAAATGAAAATGTTTCCTGCTCTTGAAAAAAAATACACAAAAGAACAGCGGAGAGCGCTCGAAGCGCAACGGCACGCTCACGAAATCGCTTTCGCGCCGGTGACGTTTCAGGTCTCGCGCCTGATGGTGAAATTCGGAATCTTTCAACTGCTGTCCGACGCCAGGGACGGACTGACGCCGGACGAAATAGCGGAAAAAACGGGGCTGTCGCGGTATGCCGTGCAGGTATTGCTGGAGTCGTCGCTCACAATCGGCACCGTTCTTTACGCCGGCGAACGGTTCGTCCTCTCGAAAACCGGATGGTTTCTGCTGAGCGACCCGCTGGCGTCAATCAACATGCGTTTCAACCACGACGTGAACTATCTTGGGATGTATCACATGGAAGAGGCGCTGCTGAACGGCAAACCCGAAGGGCTGAAAGTCTTCGGCCAGTGGAAAACAATCTACGAGGGGCTGTCGTCCCTGCCCGGAGCGGCGAAGGAAAGCTGGTTCGGTTTCGACCACTTTTATTCGGACAACTCGTTCGACGAGGCGCTGGAAATCGTCTTTTCGTACAGCCCGGCGACCCTGCTCGACGTTGGCGGGAATACGGGACGCTGGGCCTTGCGCTGCGTCGGCCACAACCGGGAGGTGAACGTCGTCATCATGGATTTGCCGCAACAGATAAAGCTGATGGAAAACAACGTCGCCGGCAGGACGGGCGCGGAACGCATATCCGGATACGGCGCAAACCTGCTTGATAAGAACCAGCCTTTCCCCAAAGGATTCGACGCGATATGGATGAGCCAGTTCCTCGACTGCTTCGCGGAGGAGGAAGTCGTCGGCATTGTCGGGCGGGCGGCCGAATCGATGGATGAGAACTCGAGGCTTTTCATCATGGAAACGCTTTGGGACAGGCAGGCGAACGACGTCGCCGCCTATTGCCTGACGCAGATAAGCCTCTACTTCACCGTCATGGCGAACGGCAACAGCAAGATGTATCATTCGGACGACATGATTCGCTGCGTGGAAGCGGGCGGACTGGAAGTCGAAAAGATTTGCGACGGACTGAAAAGCGGACATTCCATCCTCGTCTGCAGAAAAGCGCGGCAACATGCATGATGAGGCCGGAGGATTTCGACATACTGGACCTGCTGCCGCAGCGGCCGCCGTTCATCATGGTGGACAGGCTGACGTATTATGACCCGGTCATAACGAAAACGGCGTTCCGGGTGAACGGCGACAATCTGTTCTGCCGCAACGGCGTCATGGAGGAATCGGGTCTGATTGAGAATATCGCCCAGACGTGCGCGGCGCGAATGGGCTACAAGGAAAAAACGGAGCCGCAGCGCGACGGGACCATAAAAATCGGCTTTATCGGAATGATAAAAACGATGCTCATTTTCCGCAACCCGCATGTGGGAGAGACGCTCGAAACCACGGTCGAAATCAGGGAGGATGTGTTCAACGCGACGCTTGTCCGGACGAAAGTGGAGAGCGGCGGCGAAACGCTGGCAACGTGTGAAATGAAAATTTACCTCACGGATAAGGTTCCGGGAGGCAGTTGAGAAATAAACGGATTATGAATGAATTATTATTGAAGGCGTCTAAGGAATTTGACGTCAGGTTCAGCGAGGTGGACTCGATGAACATCGTGTGGCACGGCTCCTACGCGCTCTATTTCGAAGATGCGCGCGAGGAATTTGGCCGCGTTTACGGACTCAGTTATCAGTTGTACATCGAAAACGAATGTCCCGCGCCGCTGGTCGATTTGAGTTTCAGGTACGTGAAACCGCTGCTTTACGGGCAGCGCGCGCGCGTCGACATCACGTACCGCAACACGCGCGCGGCCAAAGTCGTTTTCGATTACGAGATTCACCTGTCGGAAGACGACAGCCTTGTCACAACGGGCACATCCATACAGGTGTTCGTCGACAGGGGACGCAACCTGATGCTTACGAATCCTCTGTTTTACGAGGAATGGAAAAGAAAATATAATTTGCTATGACGGTACTGCCTGGCGACAACATCATTTCGGCCCTGGGATTTACGACGGCGGAAAACTACGGTAACGTGAAACGGGGCGTCTGCGGACTCGAATTTTTTGCAGACCGTTACGGCCTGCCCGAACCTTTCATGGCCTCGGAAATCGACGCCGCCCGCCTTGACAGGGCTTTCGAAAAGGTCTCCGCGGAATTTCCCGCCGCCGCCCGCCCCGCAAACGCGGAAAACGGCGGGAACGGAAAGCCTGCTGCAGCGGCGGCCTGCGCGCTGGGAACGCCGGAAACGCTGAACACGCCTGAGACGCCGGGAACGCCTGAAACGCTGAGAACGCCTGAAGCACTGAACACGCCGGAAATGTCGGAGACGCTGAAAACGCCTGAAACTCCGGGAACGCCTGAAACTCCGGAAGCGCCGGGCGGCCCCGGCTGTTATACCCGGCTGGAAAAGGCCGCCATCGTTTCGATTGCCGACGCCCTGAAAGGCACAGGCATAAATCCTGCGGGCGAAGAAGTGATTTTCGTCCTCTCCACAACAAAAGGGAATATCTTTCTGCTGGATGAAAACGAACGGGCGGGGTATGAGCAGGACCGGCTTTATCTCTGGCGTTCGGCGGAATTGATTGCCCGTTTTTTCGGGAATGTCAACCGTCCGGTTGTCGTCTCAAATGCCTGCATATCGGGTGCGGCTGCCCTGATTGCCGCGCAGCGCGAACTCCGTTCGGGGCGGTATGCCCATGCTGTCGTGACGGGCGTCGACATGCTGTCGGAATTTATCGTCACGGGATTCCAGTCGTTCAAAGCCCTGTCGCAGGAAGTATGCCGGCCGTTCGACGCAAACCGCACGGGACTGAATATCGGGGAAGCCGCGGCGACGGTCATCATGACGGAACGCCCGGAAAACGAAGCCAAACGCGGGGATATCGTCTTTACGGCGGGCGCCGTGCGCAACGACGCGAATCATATCTCCGGCCCCTCGCGCACGGGCGAAGGCTCGTATCTTGCGCTGCGCAAAGTGATGGAGGGCGTCGACCCGGAAGAAATCGCGTTTGTCTGCGCTCACGGGACGGCAACGCCATACAACGACGAAATGGAATCCGTCGCTCTGACGCGCGCCGGATTGCAGCATCTGCCGGTGAACAGTCTGAAAGGCTATTTCGGACATACGCTTGGCGCGGCGGGCGTCATGGAAAGTATCCTTTCCGTACATGCGCTGAGGGATGAAACGATTCTTAAAACTTACGGATTTGAAACGCCCGGCGTCACGAATCCGCTTGATATTGTTGCGGAAAACAGGCATACGGCAAAGCGGCGCTGCATCAAAATGCTTTCGGGCTTCGGCGGTTGCAATGCCGCGGCGCTGTTCGACGTGTTAACATAATATATAATGTACAGGATAAAATCATATTGCAGAATTGTTCCCGGACGCGTGTTGCTGAACGGGGAGACGTATCTTGAAGCGGACGGCAAACCCTTCGTGATGCACGACTTCCTGTCCGCCGTCTATGCGCGCCTGCGGGTGGAATACCGCCGGTTTTACAAGATGGACGCCCTGTCGAAGCTCGGCTTTCTCGCGTCCGAACTCGTGCTTGGCGACGTCGACAGGACGTCGCCGAAGGAAGATACGGGCATCGTCTTCTTCAATCGCAGCGCCTCGCTCGAAACCGACCGGAGGTATCAGCGGACTGTTCAGGATAAAAACAACTTTTATCCCTCGCCGTCCGACTTCGTTTACACGCTGCCGAATATCGTGACGGGCGAAATCGCCATACGGAACAGGATTCACGGCGAAACGGCCTTTTACGTCCTTCCCGCCTTTCGGAGCGACAGCCTGCGCGCGGCGGTCGAAGACATGATACGTATCGCGGGGATGAGGTACGTGCTGGCGGGATGGACGGAAGTCGACGCTTTTTCCGGCACGCTCGACTGCCGGATGACGTTTTGTGAAGCCGGCCGGCTTTAATTGGGAATTGAAATTATTAATTTTTTAAATGTAAAGATATGGATGAATTGATTTTGGAATTGAAAAATGAGATTATTAAAGCCTTGAACCTTGAGGGAATCACTCCCGGAGACATCTCCGACGACGGCGAACTTTTCGGCGACGGGCTGGGGCTTGATTCGATTGACGCGCTGGAGCTTATTGTCCTGCTCGAAAAAACATACGGCATCAAACTGAAAGACCCCGCGCAGGGAAAGGAGATTTTCAAATCCGTACGCACCATGGCGGAATACGTACAGGCGAACAGGACAAAGTAAGGCGGATGAATAACGACGAAATCTATGTCACCGGAGCAGGCGTCGTTTCTGCCATCGGGATGGGCAAGGCCGCAACGCTTGACGCTTTAATCAATCAGCGGACAGGGGTGGCGCCAATCAGGTATCTGCGGACGTCGCACACCGACATTCCCGTCGGCGAGGTGAAATACAGCAACGACGAACTCCGCGAGATGCTGCAAATCCCGCCGTCGGAGGCCTTCATCCGTTCGTCGCTGCTGGCGATACCTGCCGTAAGGGAAGCCCTGACGCAGGCGCGGCTCGACGACCGTTCGCCGCTGCGCGTGGCGTTCCTTTCCGGCATAACCGTCGGCGGTATGGATCAGGCCGAACAGATGTATTCCGACTTTCTGGAGAATGACTCGAAAAACAGTTACATCGAACTGAACGACTGCGGCGCATGTACGGAGCAGATTGCCGGTTTCATCGGAGGCTTCCGGATGGTATCGACGGTTGTGACGGCCTGTTCGTCGTCGGCCAACACGATTATGATGGGGGTCGACATGCTGCGGTCGGGACGCGCGGACGTCGTCGTGGCGGGCGGGACGGAGTGTCTCTCGCGCTATCATGTCAACGGATTCAATACACTGATGATTCTCGACCGGGAGATGTGCAAACCGTTCGACCGCGACCGCGCCGGGATAAACCTGGGCGAAGGCGCCGGATACCTGACGCTCGAACCGGCGGAATCAGCCGTACGGCGGGGCGTCGCTCCCATCGGCCGGATTGCCGGATACTGCAACGTCTGCGACGCCTATCACCCGACCGCCTCCTCTCCCGACGGACTTGGGCCTTATCTCGCAATGAAAGGGGCTATCGAAAATGCGGGACTGAAACCGGAAGACATCGACTATATCAACGCGCACGGCACCGGAACGCCTAACAACGACCTGACGGAAGGACTGGCGGCGATGAAGCTTTTCGGCGACAGCGTGCCCCCGCTTTCGTCCCTGAAGGCTTACACGGGTCACACGACAAGCGCCGCCGGCAGTTTCGAGGCCGTGGTGTCGCTGCTTGCCATCGAACGCAATTTCCTGCCTGCGAACATGAATTTCAGGAACAGGATTGCGGAGCATAACTTTGTCCCCGTCACCGACTCCGCCCCGTCGCGCCCGGTAAGGCGCGTACTCTCCAATTCGTTCGGCTTCGGAGGCAACGATTCCGCCATTGTCCTGTCAGGCGTCTGACCCCCGGAGCATTGGTTACTTATTTCACGTTACTGAATAAATTTAATTCGCTATGAAAGTATATATACAGTCAGCAAATCAAATATCGGCGCAGAAGCCGCTGTCGGACGAATGGTTTGACAATCCCGTTTACTGCGGCGGCAGACGGGCGCAGACGGTCGACCCCGTTTTTGCCGGTCATTTCTCGCCGCTGGCGGCGCGGCGCATGTGCACGCTCCTGAAACGCGCCGTCATGATGTCCCGCCTCACGCTCCGGGATGCTTCGACGGAGATGCCCGACGCTATTATCAGCGGGACGGGGCTTGGGTGCATCGAGAATACGGAGAAGTTCCTTCACGCAATTATGGAGAATGACGAGACGTGTCTTCAGCCTACCTTTTTCATGCAGTCCACGCACAACGTGCTTAGCTCGTCGATTGCGATAGACCTGAAATGTCACGGTTACAACAACACGTTCGTGCACCGTGGGGTATCGTTCGAAAACGCCGTGCTCGACGCCTTCATGCAGTTTGAACGGCATCGCGTGCGGACGGCGCTGGTCGGCGGATACGATGAGCTGACGGACGACTACTACAGGTTTTTCGACCGCATTGGTATCTGGGATTTCGTTCCGGGCGCGACGCCGGGAGAAAGATGCTTTGCCGGCGAGGCGGCCGTCAGCATGCTGCTTGGCGTGGACAGAACGGAACGGACGATATGCGAAATAAACGGCGTGGAGCTGATGTACCGTCCGACGCCCGGACAGCTGGGCGAAACGCTCGACGGGATGCTTGCGCGGGCCGGATGCGGACTGTCCGGCGTCGACGCCGTCCTGACGGGGCTCAATACACATGCGCTGAACGATGCCGTGTATCGCGATGCGACGGCGCGCTTTTTCGGGAACCGTCCCGTCATGCGCTACAAACATCTGTTCGGCGAATCGTTCTCGTCGTCCGCGCTGGGCGCATACGTCGCGGTGACCTGCCTGCGCAGGGGACGCATACCGTCTTTCCTGCTCGATGCCGGCGGCGGCGCCCCGTCCTCAGGTATCGACGGCATCGACGGCGTCAGGCGCATACTCGTATACAATCATTACAGAAACAGGTCACATTCCCTTATCCTTTTATCGTCATGCTTAAACTAATCTTCTGCTCTCTCGTGCAGAGCGCGTTCCTTGCGGCGGGACAGGTCTTCCTTAAATTCAGCCTCGAAAAACTCGAGCAGTTCGCCTGGACGTGGACGTTCTTCCGCAGTTTCCTGACAAACTGGTGGCTGCTGGCTTCCGGCCTCTCGATGGTTGCCGCTTCGGTGATATGGTTTTACATCCTGAAACACTACGACCTGTCGCTGGCCTATCCGCTGATAAGCATCAGCTACATTTTCGGGACGCTGGCGGCCGTCTGCATCTTCCACGAAACCGTTCCGCTCACACGCTGGATAGGCGTCCTGTTCATCATGATCGGGGTAGCGTTCCTCACAAAGCCGGCATGATTCAGGGA
>JAIRYY010000338.1 GCA_031267485.1 Tannerella sp. | reverse complement strand
GTGTATCGGCGATTGCTTCGTCGTTCCTCCTCGCTGGTGACGACGGGATTCGGCTTTCGAGTAGAGACGTAGAGACGTAGCATGCTACGTCTCTACGGTGCGAACCCCGCCGTCCGTACCGGCGTCCCCCTCTCCCCGTCATTGCGAGGAACGAAGCAATCCAGGCGCAGGCGGATACCCTGCACGTTCGCAAAGACGCAGCTGCACGGACTGAAAGTCCGCGCCACCCAGGTAGAGACGTAGCGCGCTACGTCTCTACGGCGTCCGTCCCGTGCCGGACGGTATCCGGCAAAACGGCACGGATGCAAATTTATGCGCATGCGTTTGCAAATACAACGCCCTGGAATTGCTTTACCGTAGAGACGCGGCGCACCGCGTCTCTACAACATACAACGTACGCCATACACACCATTTGCGCCGGCAGAAACAGAACAATATCCGTACGGATATTGTCCCGACAGGACAAAAATCCACCCGTAGAGACGCGATTAGTCGCGCCTCTACAATGACTGGTCGGTTTTATTCCACTTGCAGCGCCGGCCGATACCCGGCGGAGAGGCACGGGCTGCAAGCCTGCGCCAGCGAGATCATCCGTCCCGTCCGGGACGGAATGTCGGTAGAAAATGCCGGATACCTGTTGAACTCCGTGCCGTCAGGTACGGAATGTGGGGATTGTCACATTGCGTACCTGACGGCACGCGGACGTGGGGTGGCGGTTGCGTTTTCTACCAACATATTGTCCCGACGGGACAGAGAAACCATTACATGTTATTGTAATTCTCAGGTCGAACTCGGGTGGATAGCATCGGCTCCGGGGTTTTCAGTTGAGTTATATCCGCTGTGACCGGTACCGGTACCGGGGCGCGGCGCCGTCCAGCACAGCAATGAAAGAAGCCATCCGGAGGGTGTCCGGATGGCTTCGTGCCGCGTGCGGAAACGCAGGGCATTGCGTCAGAAATCGTCGGCCGGGAATCCTGTGCGGCGGAAACCGGAGATGCGATACTGGTACTCGGGTTCGTCGTCGTCGAACCGGATGTAATAGATGATGCTGTCGGCCGGCATGCCGGACGGGGTCGTTGCCGCTCCCTCAAGGATCTTTCCGTCGGTGATGGAGGCTTGCGATTCGTAGGCGTGGTTGTCGACAAAGCCGGCGGTCGAGAACGTGCGGTTTTCGTACTGCACGTCCACCCGGAGTTTGTAATCCCAGAAATTGCCGCCGTCTTCGAGCCACATTTCCGTCGGTTTGTTTGCCGCCGTGTTGTACGTGTGCATAATCAGATGTCCGATCCCGTATCCATCTCCCAGATTGGTTTCACCCTCTATGACGTCGACCGTTACCCACCAGTCGCCGGCCATTTTCTTCACGGCCGTGCCGCCCGGATCGGTTTCGTCTTCACAGCCTGTAATGAACAGGGAACATGCGGCAAATACCGCCGCCGTCAAATATTTTTTTATTTTCATATTGCATTTAAATTATTTTGTTAGTGTGATGCAGAAAGTCATCGTGCCGGCGTAGCCTATTTCCCAGTAGACGTCACCCGTCTCCCCGTCATAGGCGCCGTTTGTCATTTCGTCCATAGAGTCTCCCCAGCCCTGCACATAGCTCGACAGAGGTTCAATCGTATTGTCCGCATTGAGTTTGAAATAGCCTGTCATGGCATAAGCCGAACCGTATCCGGCACGCTTGTCGTAATAGCCGCCGAGGAAGTCGGACACGTAGTATATGCCGGGCGCGCGCTGCGTGAGCGTCACGCCGTAGTCGGAAAAGGCCACCCTCGCTCCTGTTCCCGGTGTGAGGCGGTATGAACCTGCGGCGACGGTGTAGCTGCCCGAAATGTCGGCTGTCACGTCAGGGTCGTAAACCAGGACGGTGCGGCTCACGGAACTGCTGAAACCGTCCAGGTTCGCGGCCGAATACGTGATTGTATACACGCCTATTTCATTTGCGTCGACGCTGCCGCTGGCCGTGACGGTCGACGTGATGTCCGTCTCGCCTTCAAGCGCGACGACTCCAGGGTCTGTAAAGCCCGTTCCAACGGGTACAAGCATGATTTGATCGCCCTGTATCTCGAACGATACGAAATAAGTGATTTTCGAGGGGTCTTCGCTTGTCGCCTCGCAGCCCGCAAACATGACGAGGCTGCTGATTGCCGATAAAATATAAATTATTCTTTTCATATTAAATTCGTTTATTGATTATTTATCCCACCACACCGGGACGGTGCGACCGATCTGCGCCGGCGTGTTGTCGTTCAGTTCCACCGCGGTTTTCGGGAAATACAGGCGGCTCGCCAGCCTGCCGCCGGCTTCGTCGTTGACCCAGGGCGCGATCAGGTCGCCGGCCGTATAGACCGTCGGGTCGCTGTTTATGTTGCTTGCCGTATGGGGCGAGAGCGGCGGGTAATTCATTCGTCGGACTTCCGCCCATCCCTCCACGTTGTTCACCATGCAAAGGGCCACCCATTTCTGCATCGCTATCAGCCGGAGCTTTGCGTCGGCCGTTGCGGCAGCGCTCCATGCGCAGGGCGCGCCGCTGCCGTAGATCTTTGCCGGATCGTCGGCCAGGCCGCGCGTTGTCGCGAAATTCGAGCGTATGGCGAGTTCGTAGGCCTCCTGCGCCCGGACGTCGTCGTTGAGGAAACGGACGTAAGCCTCGGCGAGGAAAAACTGCAGTTCGCTCTGCGTATACAGGTATACGGGGGTCGTCGGACGGTCGTAGGCCGTCAGGAAGCTGAACGCATCGTTCCTGACGCTGGTCGGCAGCACCGTTTTCGAGCCGGGCAGCATGCCTTCGTACGCGTCCGGCCCGGTGGCCTTCTTGAATATGTCGGCTATGCGCGGGTCGTCCGTGACTTTCAGATAGCTCACAATGGGATAGCTTCCGACGTGATTCGTCGTAGACAGCGTGAACGAGTTCGTATTGTACCACGGGTTAAACCGTCCCGCCTCGCTGACGAAGACGTCGAACTTGATGTCGCCGGCGAAGAAATTGCCTTTCTGAATCAGTTCCCTGATTTTGGCGCTGTTGTCCTGCGCCTGCGACGAACGCATGTAGATGCGCAGGCGCAGAGCGTTTGCGAACTGAATCCAGCGGTTCAGATCCTTATTGAGAATAAGGTCTGCCGATACCCTCGAAGCCGACGTCAGCAGCGCCTCCGCCTCGTCCAGCTCGCCGAGGATGCCGGCGTAAATGGATTCGCCCGCATCCCATTTGGGCATCGGAATCTCGTTCCCCTTCAGCGCTTCGGAATAAGGCGCCTGGTCGATAAAGTCCACAATAACCTGGAACGTATAAGCCCTCAGGACGACGGCCACGAAGTTGTCGCCCCACTCTTCGCTCGCGGCGGCCTGTTCCATGACGGTTTTCGCATCTTCCAGCGCGCCGGCGTAAAGACGGTTGTAGGGCGTGCTGAACAGGTCGTTGTCATAGCGGTTTTCGCAAAGCGCATTGTACTGGTTTGCCTCGGGCGGCTGCTCGGTATACTGGGCCAGAAAACCGGCGATATTGAACAGGTTGCCGCCGACCATTCCGACAAGGGCAGCCTCGACGGACGGTATAAGCAGGCTGTTGCCGACTTCCTGCGGGCGGTTCGGGTTCGTGTTGACGTCCAGCCAGTCGTCGCAGCTCACCAGCCCGGTGATGACTGCCAGCATTGATAATAATATCTTTTTCATATTTTTCTCTCCTTAAAATTTAACAGTAACATTAAAGCCATATTTGCGTGTAGTCGGGTTGGCCGAATATTCTCCGAACAAACCCTCGAGGTCGTTGCCGAAAGTCGTCACTTCCGGATCGATAAACGTATTTTCCTTTGCCGTCCATATCAGCAGGTTGTTGCCGAAGGCGGAAAGCCTGGCGCTTTGCAGCAGACGGCTGCCCGCAAACCACTTCCGAGGCAGGTCCCAGCTCAGGACGACGGAACGCAGTTTTACGTAAGACTTGTCGATCAGGAACGTTTCATCCAGCCGGTCGGCTCCGTTCTGATAATATTCCCAGACGGCGCCGGATATGATGGGCGTTGTGTTTTCGACGTATGACCCGTCGGCAAGTTTCTGCACCGAACCGGGCACGATAAACGTATTGCGGTCGTTATACAGCGTCTGAACGGCATTCCCGGTAAAATACAGAATATCCTTCGACCTCGAATACATCAGTCCGCCCTGCCGCACATCCAGGTCGGCGCGCAGCGAGACGTTTTTATATTTCAGCGTGGTAGAAAAGCCCATCATGTAGTCATACTGCGCATTGCCGATAATCTCCTGCTTCTCCGCCTCGACGGGCTGGCCGCTGTTGCCCACGACGATGTTGCCGTTCGGGTCGCGTTCGGGGACGGAAGCCATAAACGAACCGAGCGGCTGCCCGACGATGGCATAAAGCCCCGTTCCACCGACGAAACTGTAGATGTTGGCCTGTCCGCCCAGTTCTTCCGGCAGACTGATAACCTCGCTTTCGTTTTTGGTGTAGTTCCAGCTGACGTCCCAGCTGAAGTCTTTCATTTCAACCGGTCTCACCTCGACGAGCAGTTCCACTCCCCGGTTCGCTATCTTGCCGAGGTTGACGGTCTTCAGGCTGTATCCGCTGGCGGGATCCATGTTCAGGTCGAAGATTTGCTTGTCCGATTCCTTGTTGTAGTAAGCCCCGTCGATGCTGATGCGGCGGTTGAACAGCGAGATGTTGGCGCCCAGCTCCCACTCCGTCGTTATTTCCGGCTGCAGCGTGTTGCTTCCGAGCGTGTTGCCTTTCGTGAAGGCGTTGATTCCTCCCAGCGGGAAGTCTATCGAGCCGAATCCAAGACCGACGGAAGTCTTCGCGTAAAAGGGGTCGATCATGTAGGGGTCGGCGTCGTTACCGGTCTGTCCCCATGCGGCGCGGAACTTGCCGAACGAAATCACCTTTTTCAGGTTGTCGCTCAGGAGTTCCGAAAAGACGAAGCTGCCCGTCACGCCGGAATAGAAAAAGCTGCGGTTCTCTTTCGGCAGCGTCGACGACCAGTCGTTGCGCGCCGTAAGCGTCAGGTACGCCAGGCTTTTGTATCCAAGTTCGGCCTGCCCCAGGACGCCTGCCAGGCGGCGCATGGACATGCTCTCCGTCACGTCCGGCGTCGACGGCGAATTGCTCAGGTGCAGCCATGTCGGGATGTCCAGACCCGTAACCTGGGCCGAGATGATGGACATCTTTCTTTCGTTGGCGTTCCATCCCGCCATTGCATTGACGTGGAAATCATTGAGCGGCATGTCGAACGAAAGTAAAAAGTCGTGGTTCAGTTCATGACGGCGCAGCATGTTTCTGTAAATCTGACCCTCATTTTTTATCTGATCGTAGTTGGCCGTTCCCTCGGCCGCTTTCATTTCCGGCACGCCGACCTTAGTCTCTTCGCTCGTGGAATCGTAGCCCAGCCGGTAAGTGGCGTTGAAATATTTCAGGAAATCGTACGAAAGTTCCAGCTTGCCGTAGAACCGTTCGTTGCTAAACAGGTTCTTCATGTCCCGTATCAGGATGTACGGGTTTGTGACGCCATACGGCGTGTAGTAATAGTCAAGCGTGTTGAACGGGTCGCTCAAATCCCGCAGCCCGATGATACTCAGGTCGCGCGGCATCTGATAGAGCGAATTGACCATCGTCAGCCCCTGCCCCGTCGGCATGAAGCGGTTCTGACTGTTTGCATAGTTCAACGAAGATGAAACCTTCAGGTTCCGTACCGTGTAACTGCCTCTCGTGGAGAACGTATACCGGCTGTACGTGTCGGCGGCGGTTGGAATAAGTCCGTCGTCGCCGGTATGACCCAGCGAAACGTAATAATCGCCGCTGTCATTCGCCCCGCTGAACGACACACTGTTCGTATAGCGAAAACCCGTATCGAAAAAATCCTTTACGTTGTTCTTCAGCGGCGCATACGGCTTCAGCTTCTGCGAATTGTCATACACGCTGCCCCACAACTGCATGGAGCCGTCCAGGCGGGCGCCCCAGCTGCCGTTTTCAATCATCGTGTGGTCGCCGCTCCAGCCCATACCAAATTCGTTCTGAAACTCCGGCAGGCGCAGGATATTGGCGAACTGAAGCCCACCGCTGTATTCAATGCCGAATCCGCCGTCCTGTTTGTTGCCCGACTTCGTGGTAATCAGAATCACGCCGTTGGCAGCCCGGCTTCCGTACAGAGCCGTAGCCGCCGCGCCTTTCAGTATCGTCATCGAAGCCACATCTTCCGGGTTCACGGCATTGGCGCCGTTGCCGAAATCGTAAGCGCTGTTCAGGTTGTCGGTGCTTTTCGTCGACGTATTGTTCAGCGGCACGCCGTCGATGACGAAAAGCGGCTGGTTGGAACCGCTCAGAGAGCTGAATCCGCGTATGATGACCGAGTTCGAGGCTCCCGGGTCGGACGATGAAGACGAAATGGAAACCCCCGCCATTTTACCGGCAAGACCTGTCATAATATCCGAACTCCGCGCTTCGAGCAGTTCTTCGCCCGACACCTGACTGGCCGCATATCCCAGCGCCTTTTCGGAACGCTTGATACCCATTGCCGTCACAACAATCTCATCCAGCTGCAGGTTTGACGACAAAAGAATAGTCATCCGCTTCTGCGTATCCGCCCTGACCTCTTTCGGCGCCATGCCGACATAAGAGACTTTCAACGTTACGCCGTCGCCGGGAACATCCAGCGTGAAATTCCCGTCAATATCCGTAACCGTACCAATCGAAGTCCGCTCCTTTACAACAACAGTCGCACCCATGACCGGCTCGCTGTCATCTGCGGAGATGACGACCCCGGTCACTTTCAGCGTCTGGGCAAAAGAAAATCCCATGCCTATAAATAAGCAGACAGTTAAGTGAATAATTTTTCTCATAGACATACATTTTAAAAATTAAAATTAAACATAAAATCACCTGACTGTTCGCCGCCGACAGGCAAAACAGTTGTGGCAGTAATAAAAAAGAACCTTTGACGACAAACACACCGGGTTATCGCCAAACATATAACATGCGGTAAAATCCCGCATAAAAATCCCGCAAAGAATAAAATTGATAAGTGGTTTTTTTGGAAATAGATTTTTAATTCCGTATATCGGGCGCGCGCTCGAACATAAATTATACGCCTGTCTCTCTCTCTCTCTCTCTCTCTCTCTAAGAAATAATCGGAACTAACCAACACAATCATGTTAATTAATTCAAAACAAAAGAAATATTTTTTTCCCACACAACTCATAGTCATCAGTATTAATAGGCACTGCAAATTTATTATTTTTTTTTGAATAAACAAAAACCCGTAAAAAAAATATCGCATAAATTCAATCGGTGAGGCCATAACGGTTCATTTGACGAAGTCCCTCTTTAAAAAAAATCCTTAAATTCAACCGCCGCGCCCCCTTAAAATGTTAAATACGCGGAGTTCGATGCAAGAAACGATACAGGCACGCCGGCAGGTACGTTCGGAAACATATTTGGCTCCATAACGCGGCGTATCCGGTTAAAAACTTCCGGCCAGCCCCCGTCACCGGCGAGGCAGGGAGTGTGTTACGGTTTGCCGGGTCACATCTGCCACTTACACACATAAAATGTCATAGAACCATCTATTTTGGCGGACGGGAATAGTCCTGCGGAAAATCATCCATTGCCGGTATGGATGAAACATCGCTGTCTAACAGGGCAAGGTGACGTATTTCCCTATCTTCCCGGCGTAATTCGGACCGTTCCAGATGCCATTCGGAACGACCGCGATGCCATTCGGAACGACCACAATGCCATTCGGAACGAC
>JAIRYY010000087.1 GCA_031267485.1 Tannerella sp. | reverse complement strand
TTCTTTCGCCCCGGGGCCAGGGGGTGGATAGCGTTTTCGACAGGATTGTTGTCATGCAGTATCTCTCCACGGCTTCCGCCTGGTATATGGGGGGGGTGGAGACGGCCTCCCGAGGCTGCCGTTTTTCCCTGTATACGGGACGAACAATCCGGTCAACATAAAAACTTCCGGGTGTGCATTGCAGTATCCCGCGCACGTCTTCCCCTGTTTTTACCATCGCTCCCGGGTCGATTCCCTCCGGTTCCACTATCCGGACACGGCGTTTAATTTCTGCTGGTATTTCCTGGCGAATGGCTTTTTTACGGGTCTCTTTCAGTTTTGTCCTGCGCTTGTGGGCTTCCACCTGTATTTCCTCTACTAACGGCTTTATATCAGGTGTCTCTTCCCTGATGCTTTCTTCTCCAAATGGAAGAAACGGGAGATTCGACCGCTTTCCTGCCGTTTGTGGTAGATGACAAATCCGCCCCGCTCCCAGTGCAGTAGCTTTACTGTGGTACGCGTCTTGTTGACAAAGACATATACCGATCCGTCCGGAAGTTTCTGTCCGGAAATATTCGTGACAAGACCCGATAGGGTATTAAATCCCTTGCGCATATCTGTTCCCATACTACACAGATAATAACGATGATTTTCATTCAGTGAGAACATTCCTTTTTGACCGCAAAGGTCGCTAATCTAACCCGATTGAAAAATACGGCCTTTACTGAATGCTTACTTTTCTATTAATATGAAAATCCTGCGGATTTCGCTTATATCGAACTCAGGTTTACAATAAGGGCGTCGGGGGCCTCGCTAATGATGCTGAAATGTTCTCCGGGAAACCGTTCTTTCACTCCACAATTCTCATGTTTTTCCACAGCAAATGCCGCCGCCTGCCGAAAAAAAAAGCAGTTTTTTCCATAAAATCGATATAGTGAAATAATTTGTCGATTTTATGCAAGTGATAAATGACAATTAAAACATATATTTGCAGCCGTGAAATGTGTCCGGCGTGGGAACAGTCTCCAGGAATGAGAAACCGGCATCCCTCGCGTAGTATGGACGCCCTCTTGCGGGCGCCTGCGTTAAAAGTTAAATGTATGGGCATCTCTTGTGGGCGCCCGTGTTAAAGGTCAATATATCGCATGGTAAAATTGTTATATGCAAATAGAGTAAAACCGGATGTCGTCATTGCAAACGCAGTGAAGCAATCCGGCAGGCAGGCATGCCCGGATTGCTTCATTTCCCGCAATGACGGAGAAAATTACCCCGGACAGGTAGAGACGCGAAGCATCGCGTCCCTACGGGTATCTACGAGGTGTGCCCTACGCCATTATCACTAATCATTAATCATTAATCACTAAAAAACGAACATATGAAAACAGAAAACTTATCGCAAATCACATCGAACCGGAAGCCGACGGACCGTCGCCGGTTTCTGGAGGTCCTGACCCTGTCAGGGGCAGGATTGCTCACCGCTCCGCATCTGATTGCCGGGGAGGAAAACAGTCAGGAGCCGGCATCCTCCGGGTTGCCGCTCGTGGATTCGCCTCCGGTATTGCAGCGTCCCACCGAAACGGGTATTACTGTGGTCTGGGCGGTCGGACAGCCCGCTGCCGGACGCGTCGAGTTCGGTACGGCGAAAGACGCCCTTATCCGGACAGCCTACGGAGACGTGTTCGGACAGAACTCTCATCACGACCGTTTTCTCCGGATTGAAATCGAAGGGTTGAAATCAAACACCCGCTACTTCTACCGGACGGTTACCCGTCCATTCAAATTCATCAATGCCTACAACTTTGAGCAGGGAGAACCCGTCTACGGCGACGTTTTCTCGTTCGAGACGGCGGGCGCGAAAAAAACGGCCGCCACGTTCTCCGTCATCAATGACACGCATAATCATCAGGATACGCTGGAGATGCTGACCCGCCGCCTGTCGCAGCTCGGATCCGATTATACGGTCATGAACGGCGACCTGGTCAACAGTTTCGACAACGCCGACCAGGCCGTTGAAGCCGCGCTGCGTCCAGGAGGCGCCGCTTTCGCCACCGGCCGGCCGATGCTTTTTGTTCCCGGAAACCATGACTACCGGGGTGCGTGGGCGAGAAACACCGGCCTGCTTTTCCCCGAATGGAGGCAGGATCATCCGGACGACCGCGCGCTGGGACGGAACTTTGTCGTTCGCACTGGTCCCCTGGCCATGATAGGACTGGATACGGGCGAGGACAAGCCGGACATTCATCCCGCATGGGGCGGACTTGCACGGTTTGAACCCTATCGGGCAGCCCAGCGCGACTGGCTGGAACGGGTGCTGAACAGTCAGGAAGTCGCAACGGCGCCGTTCGTGGTAGCGTTCTGCCACATCCCGATTTTCACCGACAACCCGGACGACAACGGCGGCGATTCGCTGGAGGGATATGCCCTGTTCCAGCGTCAGGCCGGCAACCTCTGGGGGCCTCTCCTGTCGAAACATGGCGTGCAGAGCGTTATCGTCGCGCACATGCACCGTTTCAAATACGACGCGCCGACTCCCGGACGGACGTGGGCGCAGATATGCGGAGGCGGACCGGGACCGAACGGCGACATCACGGTCATCCACGGTCGGGCGGAGGGCAATTCGCTGGAAATCGTTGTGGACGACCTGCACTCCGCTAAGGAACTTGGACGCTGGACATTCTCCGCGCGGAAACTTTCCCGCCGGAGAAAATAGGATACATACATTAATATATTATACATAATAAAAACAGTAATCATGACAGAACAAAATCAATCACGCCGTCATTTCCTGAAACGGGGAACGGCTCTTGCGGCGGCATCCATCATTGCCCCGCAGTATTTTCTGGGAAAAACCGGGAGCGCCCATCTTGCGGCATCCGGTCTGCACGAAGACGTCTTTCAGCAGTTCAAATGCCCGCAGTGGTTTAAAGACGTGAAATTCGGCCTGTGGCTGCACTGGGGGCCACAGTCGATCCCCGCAAAAGGGGCCGGATGGTATGCCCGCCACATGTACATGCCGCCGGAACTGTTGGGGCAGGGCGAAGCGTGGGGACAGACCGCATGGCCCTATCACCGCCTGACGTACGGACATCAGTCCGAGTTCGGATACAAAGATCTCTGCAACCTCTGGAAAGCGGAGAAGTTCAATGCCGAGGAAACCGTCCGGCAGTTCAAGAAATGGGGCGCGCGCTACGTGGCGATCATGGCGAATCATCATGACAATTTCGACCTCTTCAACAGCTCCGTGCACAAATGGAACACCGTCAACGTAGGCCCTAAACGCGACCTGCTCGGTGAGTTTGCCGAAGCTGCCCGCAACAGTCAGTTGAAATGGGTGGCTACGGCGCACACCTACCGGGCGAAAGGCTGGTTTTCATTCGCTTTCGGATCCGATGTCAGCGGCCTGCGCAAGGGCGTGCCCTACGACGGCAACCTCACCCTGGAGGACGGAAAGGGCAAATGGTGGGAAGGCCTCGATCCGCAGCAGTTGTATGCCCACAAGTACGATGCTTTCGAGAGCGAACTGCGGCAGCGTCACCTGGATCTGGTGAACAATTACCGTCCGGACATGCTCTATTTCGATGACAACCAGATTCCGCCGCCCATGCGCGACGCCTGCATCAAACTGTATGAAAAC
Organism: Tannerella sp.; assembly: GCA_031267485.1. Lineage (GTDB taxonomy): Bacteria > Bacteroidota > Bacteroidia > Bacteroidales > Tannerellaceae > Tannerella. The sequence goes on along the minus strand of JAIRYY010000087.1, from coordinate 17,278 downwards.
AGCCTGAAGCAGAACGGCTCCATACAGTCCATCGTCACCGTGAAAGAAGCGCAGCGGGGGACGATTCTCGATTTCGAGATGGGAATAGCGGAGGGCATGCCCGCGGAATACTGGCAGACAGACACCTCTTTCAACAAGGACTGGTTCCTAAAAACGGAGGAGAACACAGAACTGCACCACAATGCGCGGTCGCTGAAAGAGCTGCTGGTGGACATCGCCAGCAAACGCGGCTCGCTGCTGCTCAACGTGGCCGTATACCCCGACGGAAGCGTCCCCGACGACCAGCATGCCGTGCTCGAAGAGTTCGGCGAATGGCTGGCGGCCAACGGCGAAGCCATCTACGCCACGGAGCCGTGGAAAGTGTATGGCGAGGGAGGCATTTCCGCGGGAGGAAAGTTCAAGGAACGCCGCGTCTCGTCCGAACCCTGGGATCACTTCGTGCATCGCTTTACCTGCAACAAGGATCGGAAGACGCTATACATCCACGTCTTCGGCGATCCGGCAGGCAGGGAGGTCAACATCGGGTCTCTCGCCAAAAAGGGACTGTTCAAAGGCAGGGTGCAAAACATCTCCCTCATCGGCGGAAGCGATTCCGTCAAATGGTCGATGCAGCCGGACGGCCTGAAAATCCAGATGCCGGAAAGACTTGCATATACCACCTGCAACATATTGAAAGTAAACACCACCGGCTTGTGGTGATAGACAGGAAAAATTGATTTGAAAGAAGCTGTCCCGAAAGTCATTTAGCACGCGGATAACGCAGATTTTACAGATGAACGCAGATTGTCAGTTAGCTGATAATCTGCGTTTCGTCTGATTAATATTTATAAAAATCTGCGCAAATCCGTCCAATCTGCGTCATCTGCGTGCTTTTGAAACTTACTTGGGCTGTTTTCCTATGTAGGCGAGGATGCCGCCGTCGACGTAAAGGACATGTCCGTTTACGAAGTTGGATGCGTCGGAAGCCAGGAATACGGCCGGGCCTTTGAGGTCATCGGTTGTGCCCCATCTTGCAGCCGGCGTTTTGGCGATGATGAACGAATCGAATGGATGCCGCGAGCCGTCGGCCTGTTTTTCGCGCAGCGGCGCCGTTTGCGGAGTAGCGATGTAACCCGGCCCGATGCCGTTGCACTGGATGTTGTATTCGCCAAATTCCGAGCCAATGTTGCGCGTCAGCATTTTAAGCCCACCCTTTGCGGCGGCGTAGGCGGAAACGGTCTCCCGTCCAAGTTCGCTCATCATCGAGCAGATATTGATGATTTTGCCGTGTCCTTTCTTAATCATGGAGGGAATGACGGCTTTGGATATAATAAACGGCCCGTTCAGGTCGACGTCGATAACCTGTCGAAACTCAGCCGCCGTCATCTCGCACATGGGGATGCGTTTGATGATGCCGGCATTGTTGACAAGAATGTCGATAACGCCAACTTCTCTCTCTATCCGGGCGATTGCCGAACATACGCTTTCTTCGTCCGTCACGTCAAACACATATCCGTGAGCGTCAATCCCCGCAGCTTTATATTTCTCCATTGCGCCCTCTACCAGGTCCGGCTTTATGTCGTTGAAAACGATTTTTGCTCCGGCTTCGGCGAGCGCGGACGCTATTGAAAATCCGATGCCGTATGAAGCTCCGGTCACCAAAGCTATTTTTCCATTTAGTGAAAATTGATTGTTCATCGTTCGTAAAATTTTAAAAATGTTATACTATAAGAATTTTATAATCAGAGGACTTTCGAGCGTCGTCGAAAAAGCGCCGATGTATTCCTGAAAGGAATCAAGCGTGGGGAATCCGAATTTTACCCACCCGTATCCCGTATAGTAGGTGATGGGCCGGTTCGGATAATAAGAAGTCACGCCCAGGACGTGCGAGTTCGTTTCTTCCTTTTTGCTTGTCCCGTTCGTGATTGTGTACGTATTGGAGATGACCCTTTCCAGTCCCTGCGGAAATACCATGCCGACGAAGACTTTCCCCGCTTTTTCATTTTCAGGCTCTTCATAGATGATAGCCGCCGTTCCGTTTTCCGTATAAGCCGAATAGGCTTCGTCGTCAACGGCGCGTTTCACCAGTCCGGCAGCAACCGTCAGGGTGTCTTTGACGCCATATTCCTGCGTTACTTTCGTCATCTGCGACCCGGCGTCGATGGAGAATGTCCGGCTTTCGCCGAAAGTCCTGCCTCCAACGGCGATGTTCTTATAGGTCAGTTTGAATGTCGTGCGCAGCGGCCCGTTTTCCAGAATCTCCTGGCCTACGAAATTTTCGTTCAGCGTCAGCGAGTCGTTCTCGAACGGCGCCATCATGCCTCCGCCCAGCGTGCGCCCGACCTTATAATCGTCAAGCCCTTCGCCGTGGTCGTCATGATAAGACCGGATTCCGGCCAGATCGTCCTTGTACCATTTGTCGATGACGAGGTCATTTGTCCGTTTGTACCAGAAATCCAAGCCGTTGCTTGGGCCGTCAATCGGAACAAGCGCCGCTCCGTATATGCGGAAAGCCACGCGGTCGTTCTCCCACGCGAAATCATCATAGCGCTCGGGAATAAAACGTCCGTACACTTTCGGCGGAAAAGTCTGCGGCGCACCCGTTTTTATCATGTACGGGAGCGTCTCTTTCGCTTTAATATCCGTCTGAAAGATAAGTTTGCCGTCGTACGTCACCTGCGACGGAATGACGTCCCCCTGCTGATCGGTAACGGCATAAGCCTTGCCGGCGGGAAGTTGCATCAGTTTTTCCACGGGAATTTCCACCATTTCGGAACGGTCAAAATCACTCGAATTTTCTACGGTTATGTTCAAACCGGAATTACATGAAGTCAGCCAGACAAGGGCGGAAATCAAAAAGAAATTTTTTTTCATGTCAATTGTGTGCATTAAACGTTAATTTATTACTTGATTCTGTTAGCGGAGTTTATCTGCCGTAAATGTGTCCATGTCGTCATAGTCCAGATTCTCGCCGCACATTGCCCAGATGAATGTGTAGTTGCTTGTTCCGGCGGCGGAATGGATAGACCAGGAAGGCGAGATGACAGCCTGTTCGTTTGCCATGAAGATATGCCTCGTCTCCTGCGGCTGTCCCATGAAGTGGCATACGGCCTGAAGTTCGGGGATTCTGAAATAGAAATAAGCTTCCATTCTGCGGGAATGAGTATGGGGAGGCATTGTGTTCCAGACGCTTCCCTCCTTAATCTCCGTCAATCCCATCTGCAGCTGGCAGCACGGCACAATCTCGTTCAGTATCAACTGATTCAAAGTCCTTTCGTTTGATAAGGCCTTGATGCCCAGTTCGCGTGTGCGGCGCATATCCCCGGAAATCGCGGCAGTCGGGTATGCCGTATGCGCCGGCGACGACGCAAAATAGAACTTTGCCGGCCTCGAAACATCCTTACTCCTGAAAATCACTTCCCTCGAACCCCTGCCAACATACAGGGCATCCTTGTACGCCATTTCGAAATCCTTTCCGTCAACAGAAACGACGCCCTCATTTTCTATACAGACGATTCCGACCTCGCGCCGTTCGCAGAAATATCCGGAACGAATCAGGGCCACCGTTTCAAGCGTCAAGTCCCCGTTTACCGGCAATGCTCCGCCGACAATCAGCCGGTCATTGTGCGTATAAACCATTATCACTTCATCACTCCCAAACAATTTTTCCACTAAAAATTCCTTTCTTAATTGTGTGGTGTCGTAATGCTTTACGTCATCGGGATGCGTCCCCCAGCGTTCTTCAATTGTTGTCTTCATGTAAATTCTGCTAATTGTTTGTTATTATTATGGCCGTAAAGATACGGAAAAAATATGACAGACCATACATTCGGATGAAAAATTATTCATGCATGTTTATTTTGTAATGCGCCCGACTTGCATTATCTTTGCACACAAAACATGTTAAATACGTATAATGTGGAGAGAAAAAAGGTTTTTGTGAGCGGATGTTATGATATGTTGCATAGCGGGCATGTCGCGTTTTTTGAAGAAGCCGCGCAATACGGGGATTTGTACGTGGGGATAGGCTCGGACAAAACGATACAGGAATTGAAAGCGCGCAAGACGATAAACACCGATGCGGAGCGTTTATATATGGTAAAGGCGCTGAAAGCGGTCAGGGATGCGTGGATAAACAGCGGAAACGGTATTCTTGATTTTGTCGACGACATAAAACGGCTTGAGCCGGATATCTTTTTTGTCAACAGAGACGGTCATTCGCCCGCGAAAGAGCAGTTTTGCCGGGAATTTGGCATCCGGTATGTTGTGAGTGAGCGCATTCCTCACGACGGACTGCCTGTACGTTCGACCACCGCCCTGCGTAAGGAATGTCTGATACCATACCGTATCGATTTGGCGGGAGGTTGGCTGGATCAGCCTTTTGTGAACGCATGCTATCCCGGCTCGGTCATTACAATTTCCATTGAACCGGATTACGAGTTCAACGACCGTAGCGGAATGTCGACGAGTTCGCGCAAGAAAGCTATCGAACTGTGGCATACGGATATTCCCGACGGAGACAGGGAGATGCTCGCACGCACATTATTTTGTTATGAGAATCCTCCGGGAACGGAGTACGTGAGCGGTTCGCAGGATTCGCTGGGGATTGTGATGCCGGGATTGAACCGTTTCCACTATAACAACAATTACTGGCCGGAAAAGATAGACCGGGTGAAGGATTACGACCTGCTCTTATGGATAGAACAGCGAATCTGGCTCGTCCCTCTTTATCCGCGGGTAGATGATTATGATGTGCTTGCCGACACGCATATAGACCGGGCGGGGGCTATGGCTTTGAGCGCGGCTTCGGATGCCTGCTGGGATGCCATTCTTCGTAAAAATGCCGAGGAGTGGGGGCGTGCGTCGGTAGCAAGTTTTGAGGCACAGCTGAAAATGTTTCCGAACATGATCACCGAAGATGTCCGGGACGCTTTGGAACCTTATAAATCGCAGGCGCTGGGCTGGAAACTGTCCGGAGCCGGAGGAGGCGGTTATTTTGTTTTCGTGAATGAAACGCCCGTCCGTAATGCCATTCGGATACGTGTCAGAAGAGATCGCATTGAATAATAAAAATAGATTATATTATGAAAGGAATTGTTTTGGCCGGAGGATCCGGCACCCGTTTATATCCGATAACAAAAGGCGTATCCAAACAGATGCTCCCTGTCTATGACAAGCCGATGATTTATTATCCGATTTCGGTACTGATGCTTGCGGATATACGTGAGATACTGATTATTTCAACGCCGCAGGATTTGCCTGGGTTCCGCCGTCTTCTCGGTAGCGGCGAAGATTTGGGGCTTCATTTCGAATATGCCGAACAGCCCTCGCCCGACGGACTGGCGCAGGCGTTTATAATCGGTGCCGGCTTTGTCGGGCAGGAGGACGTCTGCCTTGTGCTGGGCGACAATATATTCTACGGACAAAGTTTTTCGACGATGCTCCGGGAGGCGGTCGAAAATGTAAGGCAGCATAAGGCGACCGTGTTCGGTTATTACGTGAATGACCCGGAGCGTTATGGCGTCGCAGCCTTTGACAGGGACGGCAATGTCCTGAGCATCGAAGAGAAACCGGCGCACCCGAAGTCCAATTATGCGGTTGTCGGTCTTTATTTTTATCCCAATAAGGTGATTGATGTGGCGCGCCATATTCAACCGTCGGCACGCGGCGAACTGGAGATTACCACGGTTAATCAGGCCTTTCTTCATGACGGCGATTTAAAGGTCAGGGTATTGGGGCGCGGATTCGCCTGGCTGGATACCGGGACCCATGAATCGCTGTCCGAAGCCTCCAATTTTGTCGAGGTGATAGAACGTCGCCAGGGATTGAAAATCGCTTGCCTTGAGGAGATTGCATATCATAAAAAATGGATTGATGCGGATATGCTGAAAAAAGCGGCTCAACCGATGATTAACAATCCGTATGGGCGCTATTTAATGAAATTGCTCGAATAAATATTTTGCTTTCACCTGCGTAATACATGCCTGCGGGTTAAATTTTCAGGTAAATCACATCATAAAATGCTTGAATATAAGCGTATTGATATTATTTATACGGATATAAATAAAAAAAACGGAAAAAAAAGGCGGTTTTATTTGCCGCAATTAAAAAATAAGATTATCTTTGCATTAAATATTGCTCGATGAGTAATATCTTGGGTAATATATGGAGAATGTGAAATATTGTTGAATTAAAAACGTATAATTATGAAAACGAAGTTTATACTGTTAGCTTTTTTATTAGGTACGGTGATGTCGGTTTCTGCGCAGGAATATCAGCCTCAAGTTGGATTTAGTACGGAAAACGGATCAAAAGTGAATTTCAAGAAAAACAAAGCCGGTGACAACTGGTTTATTTCTCTTGGAGGTGGGGCGAGTATATTGTTTGGCGATCAGAACAGCGATGCGAAATTTGGCGATCGTGTTAATTGGGCTGCAGGTTTATCCATCGGGAAATGGTACAATCCCTATTTGGCGTATCGTTTACAGTTCAATGGAGGTCAGTTGAATAATTTCTCAAACTTATATGGCGTGCAGGGACTTTCAAATCAGGATTTCATGTACGGTAATGCTCATATTGACATGATGCTGGACCTTACAAATTTATGGGCGCCCTACAATGAAAAGAAACTCGTGCGTTTTATTCCGTTTGTCGGTGTCGGTTATGCCATCCGTCCGGCTAAAACAGTGGACGGTTTCGCTTTCAAACGTTCGGAATCGCCGTCTGTTAATCTGGGTGTGAATATACCGTTTCGCCTGAGCAATCGTGTTGATTTGTTCCTTGAAGGCGAATACAGTATTTATAACGAGCAGTTTAACCGCACGGATATGGGGCACGAACAGGATCGCGTAGCGCAGCTTTTGCTGGGACTGAACTTTAATTTGGGCAGAACTAATTTTGAAGTTATCGAGCCGATGGATTATGATTTGCTGAACGACCTCAATTCACAGATAAATTCTTTGCGCGCACAGAATGACGAATTGAGCAAACGCCCGGTATCATGCCCGGAATGTCCGAAAATTGCGCCGGTTGTAGAAAAGACGGAAAGCATGAAGAATGTAGTATTCTTCCGCCTGAACAGTTCCGTTATCGACAAGAATCAGGAGGGGAATATCTTCAATACGTCCGAATATGCCAAAAAACATAACCTGCCTGTCGTGGTTGTGGGTTATGCGGATAAGAAAACCGGTACGGCCGACTACAATCAGGGTCTTTCCGAAAGACGCGCAAGAGCCGTCGCCAAGAGACTTACCGAACAGTATGGCATTCCTACGGAAAAGATTTCCATCGAATGGAAAGGCGATACGCAGCAGCCTTATGATATCAATAACTGGAATCGTGTGGTTATTATGGATACAAATCGGAAATAAGCCGTATTTTTCATGATAAGCAGACAGATAAGAAAGGGTCGGTGGTTTTACCATCGACCTTTTTTATCTGAAAAGATTTTTTTTCCCGGAAGTATTTATATATTTGTGAAATAAAACTGTAATTTCAATTTATGATGACTGAAAAAGAGGAAATGATGTCGGACGGGAGTGAGGATTTGATTAGGAACGATGTTTTCGATAATAAATCTTTCTTTCTTAAAGGCTCCGATAATATGGGCTGGGGCATAAAAAACAGGATGAGCCGTATCTTTAATCCAAAAACCGGACATACGGTGATGCTTGCATTTGACCATGGGTCAATCATGGAATCTATTACCGGGCTGGACCGGCTGGATTTGTCCATACAGCCCCTTATACATTTTGCGGATTCTATCATGTGTACGCGCGGCGCAGTGCGTTCCGTTGTGCCTCCATGCTCCCATAAACCCGTGTGTCTGCGCTTTTCGGCCGCCTCCACCGTTCTTTCGGAACTGAATGATGATTGCGTGATAGACATCATTGACGCCATACGGCTTAACGCTTCGGCGCTCGGCGTTACGGTGGCGCTCGGCGATAAACACGAGGCGAAAACAATCCGTAACTTAGTGTTCGCCGCTGATAACGGGTATAAGTACGATATCCCCATTATTGGCATAACATCCATCAGCAAACAGGATAGCGATGCAAACTACTATGCGATGGTTGCACGCGTCTGTGCGGAAAACGGGGCGAATATTGTGAAGACTTATTATACGGAGAAAAACTTCCGGAAAATAGTTCATAAATGTCCGGTGCCGGTGATTGTCGCCGGCGGTAAAAAAATGCCGGAACAAAAGGCTCTGGAATTTTGTTATCGCGCCATCGACGAAGGGGCGGCCGGCATAGATGTGGGACGTAACGTATTCCAGTCCCCGTCTCCCATAGCCATGATTAAGGCTATTTCTTCTATTGTTCACGATGGTTTGCTGCCCGAAGACGCTTATCAGCTATATCGTGAATTGTCCTCTTAATGAATATGCGGTTAAACATAAATGATGTACAAATGAAATATAAAATGATAGTGCTTGATGTCGACGGCACACTGCTTAATAAAGACAGGATTGTGACAGCCCGCATGCGGGCGACACTGATGAAAGTGCAGCAGATGGGAATAAGTCTCGTTCTGGCTTCGGGACGTCCTACTTACGGCGTTCTTCCCCTGGCAAAAGAACTTGAGCTGGACAGGAACGGCGGATATATCCTTTCCTATAACGGCGGACAGATTATCAATGTGCAAACCGGAGAATTACTGTTCGAAAAGCGCATTAATCCCGAGATGATTCCTTATCTGGAAAGGAAATCGAGAAAAGCCGGATTTGATATTTTTACATATCATAAAGATACTGTTTTTACGAATAATGCATCGAATGAGTATATTATCCGGGAAGCGGAGCTAAATGACATGCATCTTCGCGAAGTGGAGAACCTGTCGGATGTTGTGGATTTTTCTCCATGCAAATGTATGATTGTCAGCGACGATGAGGAAGCGCTGGTTGAACTGGAAAAACATTGGGAAAAGAGACTGGCCGGCGAACTGGATGTCTTCCGTTCGGAAACCTATTTTCTGGAAGTCGTTCCGCCTTTTATTGACAAGGCCAATACGCTCAGTGTGTTGCTTGAAAAACTTGGGCTTGAAGCCGGGAATGTCATTGCGGTCGGCGATGGCGTCTGTGATGTTTCGATGATACAGTCGGCCGGGTTGGGAGTCGCGATGGGGAATGCGCAGGAATCCGTTAAGGCATGCGCCGACTATGTCACGTTAACCAATGATGAGGATGGCGTGGCCGTGGCGATTGAGAAAATCATCATCTCCGAGATACGCCCGGCGGAGATTCCCCTGGATAAACTGAACGAGTCGGCCAAACATGCATTGATGGGCAACCTTGGCATTCAATATACGTATGCTTCGGAAGATCGGGTCGAAGCGACGATGCCTGTCGACCAGCGTACGCGCCAGCCTTTCGGCATCCTGCATGGCGGGGCTACCCTGGCATTGGCCGAAACCGTGGCCGGCCTCGGCTCGCTGATACTCTGCAAGCCGGATGAGATAATGGTAGGAATGCAGGTTAGCGGTAATCATCTGTCGTCGGCACACGAGGGAGATACCGTTCGTGCGGTGGGAACTATCATGCATAGGGGGCGTTCGTCGCATGTCTGGAATATTGACGTGTTTACCTCGACGGACAAATTGGTGTCGTCCATCCGCGTCGTGAACAGTATCCTGAAGAAACGATAAAAAAAAAACCTCCCCCTCCGCCTCTGTTATAAGAGAGGGTAGGGGAGGTGTATAAGAGCCGCACTGTAGATGTGTGTAAACTCCGCATGACAGGATTTGAGTGCCTTTACTGCCTTTGTAATCCGCTGTGCCGTAAGCATTTCCAAAAGGAACTGCGGCCCGCCATCAGCAGCAAGCGCTTGTCTCGGAATTTTGTTTAATTTGATGAGTTTTCCAATCGAACATGTGCGGCCTAACTCATTTTTTCATCACAAAGAAAATAAATAAAAACAGATAATGCAAGAATTTATCGTATAAAATTGAAAATTTAACATTATCCGTTTTTTTCTGTTTATTTTTTTGCTTTGGCAACGATCGCCTTGAACGCCTCCGGGTTGTTCATAGCCAAATCGGCCAGCACTTTGCGGTTTATTTCGATTCCCGCCTCTTTCAGTCCGCCCATCAGGCGCGAATAAGAAAGTCCTTCCAGACGTGCTCCGGCGTTTATTCGCTGTATCCACAATGCGCGGAAATTGCGCTTTTTGTTGCGGCGGTCACGAAATGCATAAGTTAAACCTTTTTCCCAGGTGTTTTTTGCTACGGTCCATACGTTTTTACGAGCGCCAAAATAACCTCTCGTAAGTTTCAAAATCCGTTTTCTTTTTGCTCTTGAGGCAACATGATTTACTGATCTTGGCATAATTGTAATTTTTTTTTGAATGTTAGCGTCATCTCTTATGGATGATCTTGAGTGCTAATCATTCGGTTAATAAAATGTAATAAACTCTTGCTAATGAATTATTATTTCAGACAAAGAAGTTTTTTAATATTATTCATGTCCGCATTAGCTACCAACCCTGTATGAGTCAGATTTCTCTTTTGCTTTTTAGTCATCTTCGTCAGAATGTGACTTTTATAAGCATGTTTCCTTTTAATTTTACCTGTTCCGGTAAGGGCGAACCTCTTTTTTGAACCGGAATTAGTTTTCATTTTTGGCATAATTTCAATTTTAAATGTTAATTAATTACAAATAGTTTATAGTAAGTTATTCCCTCCCGGAAATAATCATTTATTCCGTTGTATGATCGGGCAAATTCACCTTGTCGCTTTTCACTAAAGTGGGCTTTGCCGTATTTCCTTTTTTTGAAAGGGGAGAAATCATGATAATCATCCGTTTCCCCTCCAATACGGGCATTTGTTCAACTTTCCCGTATTCTTCCAGGTCGTTCGCGAATCTGAGCAACAGGACTTCTCCCTGCTCCTTAAACAAAATGGAACGTCCCTTGAAAAAAACATACGCTTTCACTTTCGCTCCTTCATCAAGAAACTCTTTTGCATGTCGCAATTTGAAATTGTAGTCGTGGTCGTCCGTCTGCGGTCCGAACCGGATTTCCTTAACGACAATTTTCAGGGCTTTCGCCTTTTGCTCTTTCTGACGTTTTTTCTGCTGGTAAAGAAACTTCTGATAATCAATAATTTTACATACAGGAGGAGCAGCATTTGGCGAAATCTCCACCAAATCGCATCCCATATCTTCCGCCATTTGCAATGCTTTTGGAGTAGGGTAGACTCCGGTCGTTATATTGTCGCCGACGAGGCGTACTTCGGGAACGTTGATACGTTCGTTGATCCTGTACTGTTCTTTGTTGCGATCGATTCTCATTAATTTATGTATAATATTGCCTCCTATTTTTTTGTATCAATTGTTTCTTTTTTCCATTTGTTCATCATCTCGTCAATTTCGTTCAAAATTTGCGCGGCAAAGGTAGTAATTTTAATTGAACCTTTATCACCTTCGCCCTGTTTTCTTACGGAAACTTCGTTATTTTCCATTTCTTTTTCTCCGACAATAAGCATATAGGGTATGCGCTTCAGTTCATTGTCGCGTATTTTCCGTCCGATTTTCTCATTGCGGTCGTCGACAATCACGCTGATGTCACTTTTTTCAAGTTCGCGCGCCACACTGTATGCGTAGTCGTTGAATTTCTCTCCGATGGGCAATACGGCAACCTGGTCGGGCGTCAGCCATAACGGGAATTTCCCGGCCGTGTGTTCGATCAGAAGTGCGACAAAGCGTTCCATCGACCCGAAAGGCGCGCGGTGAATCATTACCGGGCGGTGTTTCTGGTTGTCTTCGCCCGTATATTCGAGTTCAAACCGTTCGGGTAAGTTATAGTCAACCTGTATAGTGCCTAACTGCCAGCGTCTTCCGATTGCATCCTTAACCATGAAATCAAGTTTCGGGCCATAAAAAGCCGCTTCGCCCAGTTCTATTTTTGCCGGTAGCCCTTTTTCTTCACAGGCTTCGATGATTGCGCGCTCCGCTTTGTCCCAGTTCTCGTCGGAACCGATGTATTTCTCTTTATTTTCCGGGTCGCGAAGTGATATCTGCGCTTCAAATTTGTCGAAGTTCAAAGCTTTGAATATGATGAAAATGATGTCCATTACTTTCAGAAATTCTTCTTTGAGCTGATCAGAGCGGCAGAACAGATGCGCATCGTCCTGCGTGAAGCCCCGCACACGTGTCAGCCCGTGCAATTCGCCGCTTTGCTCGTAGCGGTATACGGTTCCAAATTCGGCGAAGCGTAGCGGAAGATCTTTGTACGAGCGGGGGAAAGTCTTGTATATCTCGCAGTGGTGCGGACAGTTCATGGGTTTCAGGAGAAATTCTTCTCCCTCCTGGGGCGTATGTATGGGCTGGAATGAATCTTTGCCATATTTTTCGTAGTGGCCGGAGGTGACGTACAGCTGTTTGCCCCCGATATGCGGCGTCATCACCTGTTGATAGCCGTATTTTTTCTGTATTCTCTTGAGGAAATCCTCCAGTTTCAGGCGTAGTTGCGTGCCGCGCGGCAACCAGAGCGGCAGGCCGGCGCCGACATTTTGTGAAAAGGAAAATAATTCAAGTTCCCGTCCGACCTTGCGATGGTCGCGTTTTTTCGCCTCCTCCAGAAGCGCCAGGTATTCGTCGAGCATTTTCTTTTTCGGGAATGCGATGCCGTATATGCGAACTAATTGTTTGCGTTTTTCGTCGCCGCGCCAGTAAGCTCCGGCGATGCTCGTAATCTTTATGGCTTTGATATAGGACGTGTCCGGCAGGTGCGGCCCGCGGCATAAATCCGTAAAATCGCCCTGCGTGTAAGTTGTTATATGCCCGTCTTCCAGCTCGCTTATGAGTTCCGTTTTATACACTTCCCCGCGGTCGCCGAACAGTTTCATTGCGTCTGCTTTGGATATGTCGCTGCGTCTTATTTCTTCCTTTTTAGCCGCCAGCCCGGCCATTTTGGCCTCTATTACAGGGAAGTCGGCATCCGTCAGCGCTGTATCTCCCAGATCCACGTCATAATAGAATCCGTTTTCGATCGCCGGGCCTATACCGAACTTTACGCCGGGATACAGTTCCTGTAACGCTTCGGCCATGAGATGCGCACCCGAATGCCAGAAAGCGTGTTTGCCCTCCTCGTCGTCCCATTTAAGAAGCTGTAGGGTCGCATCAAGGTTTATGGGGCGCGTTAAATCCCATGTTTCACCGTTGACTTTTGCAGCTAAAACCTCCTGAGCCAGTCTTGGGCTTATACTTTCTGCTATTTGCATAGCTGTCGTTCCTTCGGAAAATTCTCTTGCCGAATGATCCGGAAATGTAATCTTTATCATTGTGCTAACAATAAAATATTTGTGTATTGGCGGGCAAAGGTAATGAATAATTGATAATTATTGTCAAAATAATGCCGCATTTTTGTTTTCATTTGAAATTGTTTTTTTTCGCGGAAGTGATTGCCGGTTGAAAAGATAATGTATTGTGTTCATATACATGCTCTTAGTTATTGGACGTCATTCGTTTGATGATGTTATAGGCGTCGATAATACCCAGTTCGCCGGCTTTGCTGAGGTCCGCAATTCCTCTTTTGTCATCTCCCTGCGAGAGGCGCGTCAGGCCGCGGTTGAAGTACGCTTCGGCAAATTCCGCGTTGCGGCGTATCGCTTCGTTGTAGTCGAGTATGGCAGCCCTGTAGTTTCGTTGCGAACAGAGCAGGTTTGCGCGGTTGAAATAGGCGTATGTGAATGACGGATCGGTCTGTATGACGGTATTATAATCGCGAAGTATCATTTCGTAGGTGTAAGAACGGCTGTCGCGCTCGCCGACAACCTGCGCTCCACCTGCTGCAGGCATCCTGCCCGCGACATTGCTGGCGTTGAATTGTATGCTCATGGCATCGGCAAGTTCGTCCTGCGCGGAGTTGGACTGTTCGTATTCCATCTGTTTGTAGCGGACGGCAGCGCGGTTGAAATAGGCGAGGATATAGGACGGATCCGTCTGTATCGCCTGGTCAAAGTTTCTTATCGCTTCCGTGAAATCCTGCACAAGCATGAAGTCGATACCTCTTCCGAAATAATAGTCGGCGTTTTTGTCGTTTTCTTCTATTTTGGAGGAATATTCGTTGATGGAGGCGAAATGCGATTCTATCTGGGATTCGTTTAATGACGCTTCCTGGTTGGTTATAAGCAGTTTCCACCCCAGTGCGTTCCGCTCGTTGAACTTTTCGATGGATTTGTTATAGTAAACGGATTCGTTCACCTGGTTTATTTTTTCGTAATATGTCAGGACGAATTGAGGCTGGAGGTCGATGCGTATGTTTTTGTCCTGTACGCGTCCGCGTATTTCGCTTTGGTACTTGCTTTTCTGTTCATCCTCCTTGTCGTAAACCACCAGGCTGTTGAATTTGTTTATGTTTTTGTCGGATTCTTCGCGTGTCTCCCGCTTTTCTTCGGGCGTTGCATCCGGGTCCTGTTCCTGTTCCGGCTCCTGCTGCGATACGTCTGCCTGTGCGTGTTGCATCCGGTTGCCGCCATGCGTCCGTTCCAGCTCCATCGCATACCAATAATCTTTGTCCGCGCCGGAAACATCATTGATATTGCGTTTGGCTTCGGAGCGGTTATAATAGGCCGGGATAAAGTTTGGATACTGTTCCAGTATGATGTCGTAATCCCTGATGGCCGCCGGATGATCTCCGATTTGGCTCAATAACAGCGCTCTGTTGTAGTAAGCCATATAATTGTCCGGTTCCAGGGATATGACGGCGTTAAAGTCCTCGATGGCCCGGTTATAGTCGCCTACGTGAAAACGCAGCAACCCGCGATTGAAACGGGCTATCCGGTTATTGACATTCAGGGCGATCACCTGGTCGTAGTCGGCCATTGCTCCGCGAAGGTCGTTCAGGTTGTAACGAATCAGTCCCCGGTTGATATAAAAACCTTCCTCGCGCGGACTTAACTTGATAGCCTCGTTTAAATCCGACAAAGCATCTTCCAGCCTGTTCGTCTGATAGTGCAGCAGCGCGCGGTTTCCGTAGGCAGGCGCGTAGTACGGATCCAGTTCCACCGCCTTATTGTAGTCGTTCATGGCCGAAATGGTATCGCCCGTTTCGGC
Source organism: Tannerella sp. (assembly GCA_031267485.1). Taxonomy (GTDB): domain Bacteria; phylum Bacteroidota; class Bacteroidia; order Bacteroidales; family Tannerellaceae; genus Tannerella. Next base: position 2,247 of record JAIRYY010000087.1, on the reverse strand, counting down.
TAATAAAGCGCCGCGCGCCATGTAACTGTTTGATTCTTTCGGATAAGATTCGATTATTTCATTAAACAGCTGTCCGGCTTTTTCGAAATCCTTCTTTTGAATGTAGGCGATAGCCGTGTTGGTCATCATCGGGCGGTCTTTGGGCCTGAAATCGAGACCTTTTTTATAATCTTCAATGGCCAGCTCGTATTTGCCGAGTGTTTGCCTTGCGATTCCCCGCGCGTAATATGCCTGAACCAGGAACGGATTTTGTTGCAGGGCTAAAGTGCAGTCCTCTTCCGCGCCACTGTAATCGTCGAGATTCAGTTTGGCCACGGCGCGGTAGAAATAGGGTTGCGCCAGCCACGGTTTGGCCCTTATCACCTGATTGAAATACTGGATGGATAAAATATAGTCTTCGAAATACAGGGCATTGCGTCCGATAGCGATGACACGGTCTGTGTTTATTTGCGCCACGGAGGAAAAGATGCATAACTGCAATAAAATGAAGACTGCTGTTTTTTTCATTTTTATCCGGCGGGTTTTATTCTGTAACTGCAGGAAACGTTTCCCCTGATGATATTGTTGAGTTTGCTTTTGTTCAGCTGGCGCCGAATGGGCGATATGCTGTCAATGAAAACCTCCCCGTCGAGATGTTCACATTCGTGCTGGACTATGCGGGCGGTGAACCCGTCGAACGCTTCTTCCCGTTCGTTAAAATCTTCGTCCCGGTATCTGACGAGTATGTTTACTGCGCGGAGCACTTTTTCGTGTATGCCGGGGAAACTCAGGCAGCCTTCCTCTATGGCCTTTGTTTCTTCGCCGAACTTCGTTATCTCCGGGTTTATCAGTACCCGTTTGAATTTTTTACATTCGGGATAGCTGTCCGACACCGGGTCGGCATCTATTACCAGCAGGCGGATGGAAAGGCCAATCTGGGGTGCGGCCAGCCCGATGCCTTCGGCGTTGTACATCGTCGCGAACATATTGTCAATCAACTTTTTCAAATCAGGATAATCCTGACTGACCGTTTCGGCTTTTTTTCTCAAAACCGCTTGACCATAAGTGTAAATAGGCAGTATCATAATTGTTTAGTAAATGCTGTTTTATAACGTAAATCTTTTTTTTTCCAAATATCCCTGAAGGATAATCGTTGCGCTTATTTCATCCGCCAACGCCTTGTCCTGTCTCCTTTTTCTCTTCAAGCCCCCGTCAATCATAGCCCGGTGCGCCATGACGGAAGTAAACCGCTCATCGTAATATTCGACGGGAATGTCCGGTATCATTTTACGCAGGCCGTTTACAAAAATTTCCACGTAACGCATGTTTTCGGACGGTTCGTTGTTCATTTGCTTCGGTTGTCCCACGACGAAGACATCAACTTTCTCCCGCGACGCATATTCTTTCAGATAATCAATCGCACTGCCGCTCGGGACGGTCGTCAATCCGTTTGCAATGATTTGCATCGTGTCGGAAACCGCTAATCCTGTCCGTTTGCGTCCGTAATCAATGGCCATTACTCTTCCCATGCGAGTGCAAAGTTACTGTTTTTTTTTAATAAGCATTGGATTCTCCCTTAAACATGTTTATAATCGTTACGACGATTATTTTCAGGTCGAGGAAAAACGACCAGTTTTCCAGATACCATACGTCGCGTTTTACGCGTCCTTCCATCTGTTCCAGCGTCTTTGTCTCGCCCCGGTATCCGGTGATTTGCGCCCATCCCGTTATGCCGGGTTTGACGAGATGCCGTATCATGTATTTATCAATCAGCATGGAATATTGTTCGGTATGTTTAAGCATGTGGGGGCGTGGCCCCACGACCGACATGTTTCCCAGTAAAACGTTGATAAACTGTGGGAACTCGTCCAGGTTGGTGCGTCTCAGGAAACTTCCGGTTTTTGTCGTGCGCGGGTCGTCTTTCACGGCCTGCAGCCGGTCTGCTTCTTCGTTCATGCGCATGGTGCGAAACTTGTAACATTCGAAAATCTTGCCGTATAGCCCATTGCGTTTTTGCTTGAACAGAATCGGCCCTCTGGATGATATTTTGATGAATATGCCGGCCACGATGTATAAAACGGGAAATACGGTCAACAGTACGGCTATTGAAAACGCCAGGTCAAAACAGCGTTTAAGGAAACGGTTGTATGTGGATTGCAGCGGTTCCGTCCGGATCGTCAACAGCGGGACGGATTCCATGACTTCGAGAATCATACTCTTCTTTATATCCCTGTAAAATTCGGGGATGATGTAAAAGCGTATCATGTT
>JAIRYY010000219.1 GCA_031267485.1 Tannerella sp. | reverse complement strand
ACTTCGGCGGCGGAGGAGCAGGCTTCGGCGGCGGAGCCGGGTATGGCCCGGGCGCGGCGGCCGACGGCAACGGACAGATAGCAGGCGGACAGGGCGGCGACGCATCTCCCGTCGTGCGGCGCGAACCGCCATCGCCCCGCGAAATAGTAAACGCCGGCATGTCGGCCATGGGGATTAATATTTCGGAGCAGGATTCGGAACTGCTTGCCGAGAGCATAAAGAAACTGAACGGCGCGGCCGAACAGATATCGAAGATGGCCGACCTTACGGAAGTCACGCAGACATATATCGAACAGATTTCCGCCGTATCGCAAAACCTTGAAAAGTTCAGCGAGATAACCGGTTCGCTGGGCGAAGTATCCGATACGCTTATCAATTCGTGCAAGGCGATATCCGGGTCGACCGAAGAAGGTGCGGAAGAAAAGTCGGCCGGCTACGTGGAACACATGTCGAGGCTGAACGAAAATATTTCGGGCCTGAACAGGTTCTATGAAACGCAGCTTACCGGACTTCGCTCGCAAATGGATACGATACAGCATATAAATTCCGGGTTGAACCGCATACGCGACATGTACGACAGTTCGCTTGTCGACAGCGCGGCGTTCCGTAACGAAAACGAACGCATGGCACAGCTCCTCCTGCAGTTAAATCAGGTTTACAGCCGGTTATTGCAGGCGATGACGGTGAACGTGCCGATGGGCGGATATCCGCCTCCTCCGGCAGGACAACCGGGATACCCGTCGGCCTATCCGGGCGGATATCCGCCGCAGGGAAGCGGTTACAGGTAATAAGTAAAAAAAAAGGAAATATACAAAAATGGCTGGAATATCAAGTAATCCCAATTCACCGCGTCAGAAGATGATTAATCTGATGTATCTGGTGTTCATCGCAATGATGGCGCTCAATGTCTCTTCGGAGGTGTTGGACGGGTTTGAACTGGTTGAAAATAGTCTGAGTGTTTCCACCGAAAATTCTACCAGACGCAACAAGCAGGTGAAAGCGAATCTTGACAAGGCTTATGAAGCGAATGCCGCCAAGGCCGGCGAATGGTATAACAAAGGAGTGGACGTCAAAAAACAGTCCGACGAGCTGTTTGACTACATCAGCGAACTGAAGCTTCGCATCGTGCAGGAAGCGGACGGCAAGGAGGGAAATGTGAACGACATCAAGCAAAAGGACAACCTGGAGGCAGCCTCGCGCGTTATGCTGGCGCCCGTCGTGGGCGAGGGTAAAAAGCTGAAGGAGCGCCTGGGGACATATCGCGAAAACATGTCCGAACTTGTCGACGATGCGGAGCAGAAGACGATGTTCCAGTCGCTGCTCAATACGGATGCGCCTAAAAAAGCGGGCATCATGCAAAGTTCGTGGGAGATTGCGCTGTTTGAAAACATGCCGCTCGCCGCCGCCATCACCCTGCTGACGAAGATGCAGAGCGATGTCCGCCACGTCGAGGGGGAAGTCCTTTCCACCCTGATTACCAATGTGGATGTCGACGACTACCGGGTGAATCAAATCACCGCCTTTGTCATTCCGAAAAGCCAGATTGTCACAAGCGGAATGCCTTACGAGGCGGAACTTGCGCTTGCCGCCATCGATTCCACGAAACAGCCCCAGTATTACCTTGGCGAAACGCTCCTCGCCGGAAACCGGATTGTCATCCCGACAAGCGGTGTAGGCGACCGCAGCCTTTCGGGCAGGATTGTCGCAGAGGGACAAACGTACGCCTACGAAGCGAAATATTTCGTGACCGAATCGTCCGCCACAATCGCCCCGACGCGGATGAACTTCCTTTATACAAGTATCGACAATGACATCGAAGTGGCCATGCCCGGCGTGCCGAGCGGTTCCGTCAGGGCGACCGTATCAAGCGGAAAGATTGAACACAAGGAGAGGAACATTTGGACGATAACCGGCCTTGATGCGGATGTCTCGCCTAATGTCACCGTCACGCTATGGGCGAACGTGGGCGGCCGCGAGATTTCCGAAAGCAAGGAATTTGTTGTGCGGAGGCTGCCCCCCCCGCTGCCTTTTCTCTCGTATAAGGATGCGGACGGAAATGTCCGCAAGTTCACCGGAGGCCCGATTGCGAAACGTTATCTGGTGGAAGCAGGCGGCGTGCTGGCGGCAATCGACGACGGCGTGCTCAACGTGCCCCATACCGTAACCGGTTTCACGATGACGATTGTCGACGGCATGGGGAATTATATCCCCGAAGTGTCGAACAGCGGTGAATTTACGCAGCGCCAAAAGGACTACATACGGAATCTCGCGCGCGGCAAACGTTTTCACATCGGCCAGGTGAAAGCGCTCGACCCGGCAGGCAAGCCTGTCAGCGTAACTTATTCGATGGAAATTATAGTGAATTAAATTGGAAACGAACAATAAACAGGATAAAGCATGAAACGTTTTTTATACACGGGTTTTATACTTCTCGCTCTCGGAGCTGCCGTCAGTGCGCAAAACCCGGAACAGCGCACTCCGCGCATAAGCAGGGGCGGCGACCGTCAAAACCGCGGAGGACAACAGACGGAAGTGAATAACGGTTTGCCCGAATTGACCGTGCGCGCGCAGATTATGAACGAACAGCTCACGCAGCATGTCGGAAACGCCCGCTGGATGCGTGTGATTTATCGCGAGATTGACCTCACGAAGGAACGGAACGCGCCCCTGTACTATCCGGTGCAGGAAGCCAACGGGATGAAAAATCTCTTTACGGCGATGTTCCAGCTTGTGAGCGAGGGCAAGATTCAGGTCTATAAATACCTTCCCGATCAGGAATCGTTCGAAGACGATAACCTGCTGTTGTTTAAAGACATGCTCGACAACTTCAGCATATTTTACGAAGAGGTGCCTGCCCGGGGAGGCAATCCGGCGCGGTATGTGATAAACGCCAGCGACGTCCCGTCGCAGGAGGTCAGAGCCTATATCGTAAAGGAGGCATGGTATTTTGACCAGAACAACTCCATCTACGATGTGAACACGCTGGCCGTTTGCCCGATAGCATTTATCATTTCCGACATTGGCGAACAGCGCACGCCGATGTTCTGGGTGAAATACGAAGACCTGCGTCCCTATGTAAAGAACAACTATATCATGACGTCCAACATGAACAATGCGAAGACATTCACGGTCGACGATTATTTCCGCCGCCGCATGTTCGACGGTGAAATCGTGAAAACGGAAAACCTGATGAATCTCGCGCTGTTACAGTACTGTCCGACACCCGACTCCATGCTGGCCGAGCAGCAGCGGATAGAAAATCAGTTGAAGTCGTTCAACGATTCGCTGTGGATACAGCCGGATACAACGGTGATACTGAGCAAAAAAGAAGCCAAAAAAGCGGCGCGCGCTTCCAAAAAAGAGAGCGGAGTGACCACCGACAATAACAAAGGCGCCGCAAAGAAGGAAAAAACGCCGGCGCCGCAGAAGGAAAAAGCGGCCAAATCAGCCCCCGCACGGAGTATCCGCCGCCGCTGATCCGTCACGCCAGCCCGTTCCGCCACAGCAGGTAGCTGTAACAGCGGAAGACAAACTGCTGAAACAGCGGATTTGCAGGCGTATACAGCCTGTTACGGTTTTCGACGAGATACCGCCTGTTGATACACCCCTCGGGGTCATCCATCCTCTGTATGACCGTCAGCATGGCATCGCCCATTTCATTCAGCCAGTTTTGTTCGGGGATGTAAAAACCCATTTTTTGCCGCCGCCGGCATATTTCGTCGGGAACAGTTCCAAGCATGGCCTTGCGCTGCAGGTATTTGTTCCAGCCGTCATGCATCTTGTAAGTTGATGGAATGGAAAATACAAATTCCGTCAGGTCGGGATTGTCCGACAACGGCATCACACATTCTATACCCTGTGACGCGGCCGAATGTTCACCCCACCGCAATATATTCCCCAGAAACATCGTGTAACTTTCGAAAAGCGCATCGTTCAAAATCTCCTTTTTTATTTCGGGTACTGGCGACAGCTGTTCGAAATACCGCTCCCGTTCGTGCGGCGTCAATGCTTCGTAAAGGTCTTTCCTGTTCCTTTGCGTCAGTCTCCGCGGATTGTAACCATGCTCTTTCGCCCACAATTTAAGGCGGCGCACGAACAAATCCCGCACCGTCATGCCCGAATTTCCGACCTGTGTCAGTTCGCGCCACCAGTTACGCCATTCGCCGTTCCTACGCAACGATTGCAGCAACAGCGGAAAGTAACCGAGATAGCCGCCAAACATCTCGTCGCCGCCCTGTCCGTCGAGAAAGACCGCCTGTCCCTGCTTTCTTATCTCTTCCATCATGCGGTACTGGGCAAATGAACTGGCGTTGTAAAGCGGAATGTTATGTATGCGGTTCACCTCTTCCAGATTTTCCAGTATCTGTTCCGGCGTACACAGCGCTTTAATCCATTCGACTCCCGTGTGGCGCACAACCTTTTCCGCCCAGTAAATTTCGCCTCCGTCATAGCTGTCCGTCGTGGTATAGGCAACAAGCGTCCGTTCAGGGTCTGCCTTTTTCGCCGCACAGATGAGAGACGAACTGTCCATCCCGCCGCTGACGCCCACCGCCAGGGCGCCGTCAAACAGTTGTATGTTTTTCTGCACGGAATCCGTCATCATGCGGCTCAACCTGTCTGTATACTGTTGTTCCGAAAGGCTGTCGTACGGTTCCCGGCTACGGTTATAGGGCAATGTGTAATATCGCTCGACCGTCAGTTTGCCGGTAGCCGACTCATATTTAACGAAATGCGACGGTTCCAGCGAATGGATGCCGTTGAAGAAATACTGGTCCAGCTTGCCAATGTTTCCCCAGAGCAGAAAATCGATGACGGTGTAGCGGTTGATGCTGCGAACATCGTCAAAAAGCGTATACAGCGTGCGACTTTCGGATGCGAGCGCAAACTGTCGGCTGCTATTGCAGAAATACAGCGGCCGACAGCCGAAATGGTCGCGTGCGCCGTACAGGGTTTTATTTCCGGCATCAAGATATATGAGCGACCAGAATCCCTTAAGCAGCCTGAAGCATGCCGAACCTTCCGCCTCCATCAGGCGCATCACGACATCGGAATCGCTTACGTTATCCGGACTTGCCGCTAACCGTTCGCACAACTCAGCCCTGTTAATAAGCCGTCCCTCAAAAAAGAGGATATTTCCCCTGCTGGAGCTTTTGGGGCTGCGAGCGATGTGCGAATCACCCGTCCCGGCAGAACATGCCCCCATTGCAATACACGCCGGGGCATCGTCCCTCCCGGCATATTCCATATCCCTGTTCAGGATAAACGACGAAAACGTAGCCGCTCCCCTGTGGGATAACGATTTCAGCCCGCCATGCAGCGTTTCCGCAAGAATGGAAGACCGTTCGTCGCTTTTCTTATAAATGCATAATAATCCGTTCATAAAAACAAATAATAAATTATTGTAAACCGACAGGCAAAAAAGACGGATGTTTTATTGATTGAGGATGCAAAGATGGAAATAAATATTCAAATGTCCAAATTGCAAACATATATTTTTATTCGCCGTTTTTTTCAATCCCGGTTGAAAATAATAGTTTAGCGACACAAAAAGTGTACGTGTTGTCTTCCTGTTCCAAATCATTTCATTTTAAGGTGATGTCCTCAAACTATATATTCCAAAGTCAATCGAAATATACCCTTTCGCGTGATAACAAAACACTTGACTACTCTCGTTTGCAATTTTCGCCTTATCCTACTTCAATAACCAGATACTTGCTTAAACTCCAGAACGTTTCCGGGTTTTCTATTTCCAGCGTGAGATTTCCCTCGGCATCCCGGAAGAAATTGTATGTTCCTTCGGGATGATTGGTTTTTATTCTTGCTTTCGAGGCATAGAGCGGTATGGCGGTCACCTGGCGTTTGTCGATGGCGATGAAGTATTCTTTGTTAAATTCTCCCTGCAATGCTTTTGACTTGGAGAATAACCCGCCGCCGGACAGGATATTCTGTTCTTTAAGTTCCTTTTTTGTTCCGAAGCAATAGTATACGGTGTTCAGGGCTTTGTCCTGGTTGTCGATGCGCAGGCTCTGGCTTTCGTTCACATCCTTGAGTATCCCGATATCGGCGCTGAGCACGTCCACCTGTTCGGACAACTGCGCTATCTGCCGTTCCTTACGGTCAAGTTCGGTCTGCATTTTCGCAATCAGCTGCGCCTTTTCGTCGATGTCTTCCATCAGGCGGTCTATTGTTTTCTGCAATGCGGACGAGCGGACGTTGCTTGCGTTCAGTCTGGACTGAAGTTCCGACAGTTGTTGCCTGTCTTTCTTCAGCGTTTGGACAATGCGGGCCATGTCGTTTTTTATCTGTTCGCGCTTTGACCCGGAAAGTTCCGCATCTTTCTGTATCTCAAGAATTTTTTCGGTTTCCCGAATGGTTTTGATATCGTTTTCGATTGCATCCAAAACGCCCAGCATTTCATTCATTTCCGTTTCGTTTTTCGCGATATGGAGCTTCAGCGAATCGTTTTCTTCCTGCAGTTTTTTGTTATCCGAGGAAAGGCCCGTACATGACGTAACCATAATTATACATGCGCATACACATGTGGCTAAAATCTTTTTCATAATCGTTTTTTTTTTTAACAGTTCAAATTTTCCATTATTTTTCCCGGCAGTCATTGCCGGCAAGTACAATAACCAACTCACCTTTCGGCTCTTTTTCCGAAAAATGGTTTATCACATCTTCCAGACTGCCGTGTATCGTCTCCTCGAAGCGTTTGGATATTTCGCGGGAAACGGATACCGGCCGGTCTTTTCCACATACGCCGGATAGCTGAACGAGCGTTTTCACCAGCCTGAACGGCGATTCGTAGATGACGGTCGTCCGTTCTTCCTCCGCAATTTCACTCAGGCGTGTCTGCCGGCCTTTTTTCAGGGGGAGGAATCCTTCGAAACAAAACCGGTCGTTCGGCAATCCGGAGGCTACCAGCGCCGGGACGAATGCGGTTGCTCCGGGAAGACATTCCACGTCAACGCCCTTTTGCACACATTCGCGGACAAGCAGGAAACCGGGGTCCGAAATAGCCGGCGTTCCGGCGTCCGAAACCAGTGCGATTTTTTCGCCGGCGCGGATGCGCTCGACTATCTGTCCGACCGTTTTGTGTTCGTTGAATTTATGGTGCGACTGCACCCTGTTCCGAATTTCGTAATGTTTGAGCAAAACGCCTGTTGTCCGGGTGTCTTCGGCTAATATTACATCAGCTTCCTTAAGTGTGCGGATAGCCCTGAATGTGATATCTTCAAGGTTTCCCACCGGAGTCGGGACAACCGTTAGTTTTGCCATGTTACAAAAATCTTAATTCCAATATTTTCATAAAATCCTTAACGGAGGGATTGCTGAAATCCCAGTGTAACGTTTCCTCCAGAAACTGAACGGATTCCTTGTACGATTCCTTGTTGTTGAGCATTGAAATGATCCTGTTCATGACTTCCTCGTTTCCCCTGAACAGCTCGCGACGATAGCGGAAACGGTCGTTCAGACTGAACGCGCTGCGCAGATCCGACAGCATCCTCTTTTCTATCGCGTCGTTTACGGACGGAGGGAAAGCGCCTTCCGCCGGGATACCGTTTGAAACGTTCCGGTATCTGACGTCCGGCGTTTTGTCCCTTTCCGCAGAATTTTTAACAGCCGTCCCGGACGGACGCAGCAGATTTTCCTTATGCGTTACCGGTATGGTAATCGTGGATTTTTCCGTCGTTCTTGCCGTTTCGGAAGCGGATGGCGAATGCGGTACGGGTCTCGCCGGCCTTTTCGGCGCAGCGTCGGGTGCCGGCGTTTTCGTTTCGGGCGCATCCTGCGTTCCTGTTCCGGCGGATGCCGCTCCGGGTGCGGGAAAAGGAGCGGGTGCGGGGGAGGGAAAAGCCGGTTTTGCCGCAACCTCATTCTGTCCGGGAATGAAGTTCTGTCCGGAAGTCGTCACGCGGGCAGGTCTTTGCTTTGTCTCCGGCGCAGGCGTAGGCATAGGCGCAGGCGCAGGCGTCATTACCGGTGAAGCCGGCGCTGGTGAAGCCGGCGGCGTTGCCGACATGGGAGGCGGAATGAGTCCCTCCATATTACGCACCTGCCGGTGCACGGACAGTATCAGCGCCTGATGCTTCTTCATCTGCGAAGCAAACGTTTCAACCTGGTCTGCCTCGAGTGTATGGAAACCGCCCTGTATCTTTTGCATCAGGTCGAACGCCTGACTGAAAAATGATACGGGATATATTTCCGCATCTTTCATGCTATCCGTTAAATCGCTCATTTGCCG
>JAIRYY010000092.1 GCA_031267485.1 Tannerella sp. | reverse complement strand
TCTGATCACACGCCTGAAGAGGAACATGAAAAACTCCCTCATGTTTCTGCGGGATAAAATATACCTGCGGAAACGGGCTCTTATAGAAACCGTGAATGATGAATTGAAAAATATATGCCGGATCGAGCATACCCGCCACCGTTGTTTTGTGAACTTTATATGCAATATGGTCTCCGCCCTTATTGCATACAATTTTCTACCTGAAAAACCTTCTCACAATCTTGATATCTTTGATTCCTAGGGCTTAAATAAGATTTCTTAGGTCGAACTCACCTTAAATCATATTGATTTTTCAATGAAAAATGAATCGGGAATGTTGTCAACAGCTATCAACTGTCGGGCGTCGGATATATTTGTGATAAATTTTGATGCGGTTGCCCTGAAAAATCTTTTTCATCGCAGGCCTTGCATTTGGAAAACTTGAAATTTTCATGTACGTTTGCACGACGTATGAATCCGATTTTATATTTGATACCGGTAACATTGGGCGGGACGGCGCATGAGCGCGTGCTGCCGCCGTATAACCGGGAGGTGCTCCTCTCGCTGAAGCATTTTATTGTCGAGGATGTGCGTACGGCGAGGCGTTTTCTGAAGAAAGCGGAGCCGTCCGTTGCGATTGACGGGCTTTCGTTTGTGGAGCTGAACGAGCATACGCCTCCGGCGGATATTCCGGCGATGCTGGCTCCCATGGAGGCGGGCGAATCGGTCGGCGTGATGTCGGAGGCCGGCTGTCCGGCGATAGCCGACCCCGGCGCGGATGTTGTGGCGATAGCGCAGCGCAGGGGATACCGGGTTGTGCCGCTGGCGGGGCCGTCGTCCATACTGATGGCGCTGATGGCTTCCGGGTTCAACGGGCAGCGTTTTGCCTTTCGCGGCTACCTCCCGGTCGATGCCGCGAAACGCGTGGAGAGCCTGAAAGCGTCCGAGGCGCGCATATATTCGGAGGATGAAACGCAGATTTTCATAGAAACGCCTTACCGGAACGGTAAGCTGCTGGAAGATTTCGTGCGCGTGTGCCGTCCGTCGACGCGCTTGTGCGTGGCCTGCAATGTGACGTGCGACGATGAGTTCATACGTACCCGGCCCGTCAGGGAGTGGGCGGGGAATATGCCGGACCTGAAAAAGAAACCGGCCATCTTTTTGATTTTTAAATGATGTAATAATAAAAATGTATGGGAACAGGAGGTTATACGGCTCACGAGACGGCCGTGATAGACGATGGCTGCGAGATAGGCGAGGGGACGACGATTTGGCATTTCTCGCATCTGATGACGGGATGCGTCGTCGGGAAAAACTGCAGTATCGGACAGAACGTTGTGATTGCTCCGGGGGTGACGCTCGGCAACGGGGTGAAAGTGCAGAATAATGTTTCCATATATACCGGCGTTACCTGCGACGATGATGTTTTCCTGGGGCCTTCGTGCGTGTTTACCAATGTGACGAATCCCCGCAGCGCTGTTCCGCGCAGGCATGAATACCGGTCGACCCGCGTTTGCCGGGGTGCGTCCGTGGGCGCCAATGCGACGATTGTCTGCGGTCATCTGATAGGCGAATATGCCATGATTGGCGCCGGCGCCGTCGTGACGAAAGATGTCCCCGCCCATGCGCTGGTCATGGGGAATCCCGCGCGCCGGACGGGGTGGGTCAGCGCGTACGGGCATCGCCTGGAGTTCGACGGGGACGGTATCGCCGTCTGCCCGGAAAGTAACGACCGCTATCTTTTCAAAAACGGCAGCGTTACGGCTCTGCCTTAATCCTCAGAAACTGCCCTGTCTGCGAAAGTTTGACAGCGGGATGCTGACTGTAAAGCCTGTGTTTTTGTACTTCAGGCCGTCGAAACCGGCAAAGACGCCGATGCGTCCCAGTTCGCCGAGTCCGATGGAATATCCGGCCTCGCAGTGGTTCGTGTGCGGAAGCCACAGTGCGCGCAGGTGCAGCGCTTCGTTCAGCAGGTAGCCCTGCATGAAGGGTATCTGTTTTATCAGCAGGTAGTCGGATGTATAGGCGGCATGCGCCTGCAGCCATTTGTTGTTTGTCGCATACCGGTAGTTCTCGAGCAGGATGAAGCTGTTGGAAAGCGATTTCTCGCCGAAGAACATTTCGGTCGTTCGGAAGTGTTTGTAGTCGGGAAGATACGTTTGACGGGCGGAAAGGAACAGGCCTGCGTTAAGTTCGTAAAACAGATGGTCGGCAAAGCCTGTCCGTATGTTCTGGAAAATCGTGGCTTCGGTTTTTCGAAACGAGGAATTGTTTCCGCCGTCTCCACGGATAGCTTCGCCGTAACCGAGCCGTATCGTCGGGCAGGCGGAATGGCGGTAGATTTTCTTTCCTTTCCATACGCTGAAATAATGTCGCGGCGTGTATTCCAGCATGATCTCCACGGTGAACGCCCTGTGGCGGGGCATGGCGTCCGTCTGTCCGTGCGGGCGGTTTGACGCCGGACGTCCGCCGAAGAAGCTGTACGAGGTGTTGTTTTCCAGGTCGTTTCTTTTCTCGAAGCTGAAGTTGGCGTCGAGTATAAGCCCGCTGGCTATGTCGATCCGGTTGCCCAGGCTGAGGTATCTCCTCTGATAGAATTTAGCTGTGTTCAGGGCGAAAAAGACCGAACCCAGCGTGTTCCCGATGCATCCCGTCCCGTTCGTCCCGGCAAAATCGGTCGTCGCGTTACCGGCGGAGACGGCGAACCGGCCATTTCGCATCGGGGCGTAGGCCAGCGTTCCGTCGACCGTCACGTCCGCCTCGCGGCGCGCCGTCGTGTAATAGACGGCCGGCGCTATGGATAGCGAACGGTTGCCGTCGAAGCCTGTGCCGGCTTCCACGCGCTGTCCCAGGCGGAATCCGTCGACGAAATTATATCCCTGTAAGATGAACGGCAGACCGTCGAACTTGAGGTATGTTTTCCTCCCGGTGTTTATCTTTTCGCCCAGCAGCACGCCGGCAAGCCATGTCGAAGCCGACCGGTCATTCAGCGAATCCGGCTTTTGCGCGCCGGACGTTTTCCGGAGGCTGTCGCGACGGGCGTAACTCTGCAGTTCCTCCCCGCGGAGTGGCAGGTTGCGGTGTTCTGCCCAGTATGCGGAATCCCTCAGCGGCGCGAGGCTGTCGCGCGTGGAGATGATTATCGAATCGAGCGGACGCAGTTCGAGGCTGCGTTTCCGCGCCCGGACTTCTTCCGGCTCGACGGCTTTTTCCATTAGCCGCGCCATCCTGTAAGCCTCGCGCGTGGTGAGTCTGTCTTTGTCGGCCAGTTCTTCCAGCCTGGCGCGCTCTTTCTGCTGTTTTCGGGTAAGCGTTTTCGGCGAAGCCGCCGCCGCTGTGGCGGTGACGGTCGTGCTGTCTCCGGCGGAAGGGATGTAGCGGCCGTCCGTTTCAATCCCGCTGTATTTCGTGGATGCGTAAAACTGTCCGCCGGCCTTCATGCCCATTATGTCGAAGCCGACGGCGATATCGAATGTAGCCGGCAGGAACACGCCGGGGTTTGTCTCGTGATATGACAGTTTGAAATGAATGGTTACGCCGGCCTGCGAGTAACTCAGGTCGGCGTGCCGCACGCTCCAGGTGTCGTCGACGATATGGAGCAGGCCGCTGACGAACGGCCCGTTCCTTTTCTTCGGCTGAACCCGTATCCTGTGCACCGCGTGTCCGTCCTCGTCATACGAATCCTCGAGCCGGAATTTATAGGCGGCGAATGAACCCGGAGCCAGCAGTCCGCCGAATGTGGAGGGGCGGTAGATGTTGGAGGTCACGATGCCCAGCGGGAGCCTGTCGTCCAGGTTCAGGCCGTCGGGGATGGTGGAGGATATGGCGACGACCCGCTGTTCGTACCGGTCGGGCGCCCGGTAGCGGATTTCGTTCTGCGATTCGATCAGGAACAGTTTGCCGATAAGGTTTCTCCTGTCCTTTTCCTTTATCTGCATCTTTATCAGCGCCGGTACCTTTTCGGCCTTGAACGTGCCCTTGAGGTAAACGTCGGCGCTGTAGCTTTGCACCTGATGCAGGTGACGGGGGGCGTGCGCAATGACATTCCGCATGATGCGGTACGCCGGGTCTTCTTTTCCGGGAGTGACGACGACTTCGCGCATCGCATAGGTCTTTTCCCGGAGTTCGACGTGCAGCGCGAGACCTTCCGCCGGGACGGTGAATGTGACGGTTTTCCGTTCGTAACCGAGCGACGAGGCTTCGCCCGTATATTCGCCTTCGTCTGTTTTCGCGCGAAATTCTCCCCGTTCGTCGGCCATAAGGCCGAGGGTAAGTTCGCGGATATAGAATGTTGCATTGGGGACGGGACGGCCTTTCACGTCGACAATCCGTCCGGTGAGAATCTGGGCGGAGAGCGCCGGGGCGAGCAGCGCGCCCGTCAGTATGAGTACGGACAGTCGCATGTTTTCATACGGCTTTCAGGCTCATGTCGAGGCTTTTGACGGAGTGCGTCAGGGCTCCGACGGAGATGTAGTCGACGCCGCACGCGGCATAATCGCGCAGCGTGTCGAACGTGATGCCGCCGGACGATTCCGTTTCATACCGTCCGGCAATCCGCCTTACGGCCTCGCGCGTGTCGTCCATGTTGAAATTGTCCAGCAGGATGCGGTCGACGCCTCCGACGCGCAGGACTTTGTCCAGTTCGTCGAAATTGCGCACCTCGATTTCGATTTTCAGCCGTTTGCCCTTTTTCGCGAGATAGTCGTGCGCGCGTGCAATGGCATGTTCGATGCCTCCGGCAAAATCCACGTGATTGTCTTTCAGCAGAATCATGTCGAACAGTCCGATGCGGTGGTTGACGCCGCCGCCGATGCGTACGGCTTCCTTTTCCATGATGCGCATGCCGGGCGTCGTCTTCCGCGTGTCCAGGACGCGCGTTTTTGTACCCTCAAGCGCTTTCGCGTAACGCCGCGTCGCCGTCGCGATGCCGCTCATGCGCTGCATGACGTTGAGGACAAGCCGTTCGGTCTGAAGCAGGGAGCGCGTTTTCCCTTCGACCGTGAAAGCGATGTCGCCCTTTTTCACTTCCGCTCCGTCGCGAATGAAAACATCCATCCGCATGGACGGGTCGAAATATCTGAAAATCCGTCCGGCCATATCCACGCCGGCCAGTACGCCGTCTTCCTTCACAATCAGGCGGCTTTTTCCCGTTTCGCCGGGGGGTATGCAGCATAACGTGGTATGATCGCCGTCGCCCAGGTCTTCCGCAAACGCGAGCGATATCAGTTCGTCAATCAGTTCGTCCGGGGTTTTTATTTCGTTCCTCATCGCCATTTTATTCTATCCGTATGACCTGTATCCGTAATTTCCCGTCTTTCGCCGTGTACGTGATGTTGACGCGGTATTCGCCTTTGTCGGTAGCCAGTTTGCCGACAAAGAAGCCGGATTCGTTCTTGTCCGCATGGTGTGCGACCGTGAATCCGGTGATTTTGACAGTGCCGAAAAACTCCTTGAGAATCGCTGTCGCCCCGTCTCCCGAACTTTTACATGAGGTTCCGGGAACGGAAATGTCTACCTCTTCGCTCATCCTGTCCCTGAGCGGTTCCACATTCCCGGCTTTGAACGCGTCGGAAACGGGTGTTATGTCCGCTGCCTGAATACACCAGGCGGAGAGCATGAATATCAGCATAAAAAAAATCTTTTCCATCGATAAATCCTCCCTGTTTTATTGATATGACGGGACAAAGATAAGCATATTCCACGACTTATTCAACGTGAAAACAGTATATCCGCCCTGTTTTTGTGTCGTCATCCTATTTGCGAAGCGAAAAACGGAGTACCCGAACGCAGCGTTAGCCGGA
This sequence comes from Tannerella sp., assembly GCA_031267485.1. Lineage (GTDB taxonomy): Bacteria > Bacteroidota > Bacteroidia > Bacteroidales > Tannerellaceae > Tannerella. Next base: position 429 of record JAIRYY010000092.1, on the reverse strand, counting down.
ATCGGATTTGTTGCCGTCATCAATTCTTATGGCGAATTGAAATCGCTCTATTTGTGGAATTGAATTATACTGATGTTAACCCGCCGGCGCGGACTTGCAGTTACGGGTGTTCGGAAGATTTTTATGGTGCTGTTGCTAGCGCTCTATCAAGAGGTTGTATTTCAGGCAGGAGATTTTCCGTTTTTTTTAACGAAAAACCAGCGAAGGGTCTCCGCCGCAAAATCGAACGATCATCGCTATAATCAATTCATCCAGTTCAATCGAAAAGCGTCTTTTAGCTGTTTTGAATCCGGGATTATTCAATCGCCTGTAAATCAAAATCAGCATGGAAAGTATTAAAGTCATATATAAAATGATTTTAATGCCGTTTTCATTGGTCGACATAAAATGACTGAAGCTCAATTCCTGCTTTATGAAGCGGAAGAATAC
>JAIRYY010000057.1 GCA_031267485.1 Tannerella sp. | reverse complement strand
CGGGTGGATTCTGTCCGACGAGGCTTTCATGGGCGATTTCGGACAGCGTCATTTCCTGAAAGTCCGCGGCAGTTACGGACAGACGGGGAACGCCGGAATCCCGACCGGGCTGGACGCTTCCCAATACAGGAGCGACCAGGCTTACGGCAGCCAGAATATCCTGGCGGTCAACGGGACATATCTGACCTCCATCGGCGTCAGCAACCTGAAATGGGAAACGACCAACAACCTGGATTTCGGCCTTGATTTCGGGTTCTTCGACAACCGGATCAACGGATCGCTTGCGTACTATAACAAGTACGTGGAAGACTTGCTGCTGGCCGTCGAATTGCCCCCGTCCGCCGGCATTGCCTCCATCTACGGGAATATCGGCGACCTGGTCAACCGGGGCGTTGAACTGAACGTCGTCAGCAACAACCTGAACGGGAAGAAACTGCAGTGGCAAACTTCCTTTAACATCGCATTCAATCACAACGAGGTGAAGAAACTCACGCCGCAGATCGACAGAGCGGGAACCGGGATGATGACCGACATCAGTATTTCAAAAACGGGTTTTGGGGTACGGGATGCCTACATCGCCGATTTTGCCGGGGTAGATCCCCAGACCGGCATCTCGCAGATTTATGCGCTTGACCAGGAACATTATGCGGCAACGGGCGAAACGCGGCGGCTGAAGGACAGCGCGGGAAACGACGTTACGCTGATCAGCAACGCGACAAATGCCAATGGCAACCGGTTTCATTTCGAAAACAAAAACAATGTGCCCAAATATTACGGCGGATTGACCAACCGGTTTTCGTGGAAGTCATTCGACCTGGGTTTTCTGATCACGTTCTCGGGCGGAAACTACTTCTTCGACGGTTTTTACCGGAACCTGGTAATCATGAATTCCTCCCAGTATCTGGAAGACATCTATCTGAATCACTGGAAAAAACCGGGAGACAATGCGAAGTTTCAACGCATGACATGGTCGGGCACCGTGAATCTGGAAGACGGCACGACGGTCGGCGTGGGCGATCTCCGGGGCGCCCTGACGACCCAGTACCTGTTCAAGGGCGACTACATCAAGCTGAAATCCGTCAATATCGGATATACCCTCAACAAACTGAAATGGCTCAACACGCTCCGGGTCTATGCCACGCTGGAGAATCTGTACACCGTTTCGGACTATCCGGGATGGGACCCCGAAGGCATGGGGAGCAACATCGACAATTACTGGGATTTGCCGCCCTTATTTTCCGCAACCATCGGATTATCCGTTAAATTTTAAATAAACAAGCAATGAAAAAGATAATTATATTTTCGATAATAGTCCTTACGGGGCTTGTATCCTGCGAAAACAAATCATTTTTCGAACTGGAAAGACCGCCCCAGAATCCGTGGCTGACTTTGTCCGAGTTTGAGCGGGCGCCGATCGGCGCATATTCCCAGCTGTTTGCCCTGGGTAATTTCGGCAATGTGTACAACTACTGGTATGTTTTGAGAAATGCGGTTGCCGACGACATGGCCAATTCGCCCATCTATGGAGACGCCCTCGACTACGGATGGTACAGGGATACGGAAAATAACAAGAATGCGACGAATGAGCTGTTCGGGGTCGGATTCCGTGCGCTTGCTTCCGTCAATGACGCCCTGCAGTTCGTGGAGGAGCGCGACGGAAATCCCTATCCCACCATTTCGGCGGACGACAGGACGTACAACCTTGACCGGCTCACGGGCGAACTTTATTTCCTGCGGGGATTTATCTATTACATGGAAGCGACCGTTTTCTGCACGCCTTACGCTCCCGGCGGCGCGAATGACGAAAGGCAGATTCCTTTGCGGACAACCCGACCCAGCACAGACGACAACGCCGTCAATCCCCAGCAGGGAAGCGTGCACGAGAAATGGACGCAGATTCAGTCCGATTTCCTGCAGGCATACGCGCTGTTGCCCGAAAGATTTGTTGATGGCAAGATGCATGCTTCTTACCAGGCGGGGCGGGCGAACAAATTTGCGGCGGCCGCCATGCTGGCACGCACGGCCTTTGCCATGGGCAATTACGCGGAGGCGCGGGAATATGCGACTTTCGTAATCGAGCGGAACGGCGGCGATTATGATTTGAGCGAAGACCCGATCGAAGCGTTTAACAAAAGCATCCCTTCGTGCGGCAGGGAGGTCATCATGTGGATACCCTGCTACGACAAGACGTTCGGCCGGCAGAACCTGCACGCGGCGCTTTTCAATCATTCGGCGGGAGGCGCGCCGATCGGATGGAGCGCTTTCCACATGGACTACGGGACGCTGCGCCGCATCGGCTGGATGGATGATGCCCGCAACGACACGACCATCAACTTTGCGGCGAGAAGGGACAAGCGTTTTCAACAGTTGATTTACGTCCGTGAACCGTATGACGTGCCTGCGGAAGAACGTATTCCCGACAGATACTACGAGACCAGAAGCCACCTGACGTACCGGACGGTAGTAGCCGACAAGCTGAACAGAGGCCCGGAGGCCGGATATACCAATTATCCTCAGATACGGCTCGCGGAAATGTATCTGACCCGTTCCATCTGCGCGTTCAAGGCCGGCGACAAACAGTCGGCGGCCGACGATCTGAACGTTGTCAGAAAACGCGCCTGGGATGAAGCCGTAGCCGGACAGGCTTACGAATCGTCGTCCCACTACGTTACGGCAGCCGGCATCACGGAGGACATGATTCACGACGAACGGCTGATCGAACTGTTTGCCGAAGGCGACCGGCTGGACTACCTCCGGGGATTGAAGATGGATATCGGCCCCGGAATACGCGAAGAAGCGCCGTTGCCCTATGACAGCAAAAAATTCGTATGGTCCGTGCCCATCAATGAGCAGAATCTGAATGAGGCATATCAATAAAAAAGGTCTGCAGATGAACGCGGATTACCGGCCGGCGGCTGGTAGTCCGCGCAGTCTGCGTGCTCCGGAGGACTCAGCGCCTGACCAGTTCATCTTCGACAACGCCGGCGGCCGTATATTCCGGCAGCCGGAAATAGGTGGCCACGCCTTCGGGGTCGGCAAATTCCGTCAGCGTCAGTTCAATGTCGTGCTTCCCGGAATTGGAGCCGAATCCGGCGCGCCATGCTCCGATGCGGCACGCCGTCCCGCCTGTCCTGACGGTGGAATCGGCGACCAGAGAGGCTGACGCCGCATCCAGCGTTATTTTCCCGATGTCCTGGACGGTTTTGTTTTTGCCCGGGTCGACGGACGGATTGGACGCGCGACTGAAAGTGTAAACCAGCGGGCCGCGCATGATGGCCACACGTCCCGACTGGCGTTTACGCCCGGCTACCGGACGGAAATCCATCGGGAAGTCGAGCGTCACGCGGTCGCCGTCCGCCCATGTCCGGTTGACGACGAAAAATTCGCCCGGTATTATCCGCCCCTCTACGGGCGTTCCGTTCACCGCGACGGATGCCTGCCGCGCCCAGGACGGTATCCGCAGGGACAGCGGGAAAGATTTAGGCTTACTTAGTTTCAGGCCGATGGCAACCGTTCCCGAAGCGGGATAATCGGTTGACTGTTCCATATTGACCTTCGTCCCGTCGGAAAAATCCGTCCGGGCAGACGAGGCGGTATACATATTGACGGCTATGCCGCCCTCCGGTTTCGTGTAGTAAATCATCAGCGGGAGTTCCGAGACAATCCGGCGGAAATTGTTCGGACAGCAGTAGGAATCCTTGCCGAAATATTCCCGCCCGCCTTCAAACGGAGTATAATAGCGGATATCCCTGCCGTCGGGCGACTGTGCGGCAAACAGGGCGTTGTAGACGGAACGTTCCATCAGGTCGCCGTAGAAAGACGAACCGTGCAGGCGCAGCAGGTTGTCGCATACGCGAACCAGATAAGCCGTCGCGCAGGTCTCGGCATGGTCGCCTTCCCCGTCCTGGTCGTCCGTCCAGGTCTCTTCCTGTCCGGCTCCGCCAATAATGGACAGTCCGTCGCGGGCGGTCAGGAAATTCATGACCTCCTCCACCGGCGCGGTCAGGCGTCCGTCGGCCGTCAGGCGGTACGCATCAAGCTGCGCCTCATTTACGGCCAGACAGGCAAAGATATGTCCCGCCATGTCCGGCGTCCGTCCCTTCACGATTCCCGGAGACTGCCGGGCAAGCGGCTTTTTATTCTCGCCAAACTCACGGAAACGTTCTTCGCCGGTCAGCTGATAAAGCGAAAACATCGCCCCGTCCATTCCCAGGAGGAAGAAATCGGGAAAATCCTCCGGCCTCCCTTCCCAGCCGTCCAGAATGTGGCCGGCGGCCTTTGCGGCCGCATCCAGCGAACGCTTCTGCCCGAAGAACGTGTAGTCCGACACAAGCCCGGTGATGATATACGCCATCTCATGAATGTCCCACTCATGCCACAGGCGTTGTCCGTCGGCGAAAAACCCGATATATCCGTCCTCCTGCTGATTCTCAATCAACGCCTCCACAATCCGGTTTTTCAGTGCGACGACTTCCGGATCGCCCGAATAGGCGGCAAACCTGACGGCAGCATCCAGGAGCATGCCCGTACCGATAAAACCGTCTTTCGCGTTTTTTGTCCGGAAAGCCTCCAGGAAAAGCTTCTCCAAATCCAGCTTTTTCAGATTGTTGTGAATGGTAGCATCAATCCTCCGCCCTATTTCGCCGCCTATCCGGACGTTCCCGTACGGAAGACGTTCCCATTCGTCGGCCACAGCACGGCCGTGCGCACAGTCATGCCGCTGCGGCGCCATACAGTACGGACATGCGCCGGCGGGCGCGGCAAAAACAAGTAAAAAGAGCATAATGGCAGCCTTCACCGCATACTCCCGCGGCATCCCCCGCAATCCTTTTGAAACTTCATTTCTATTCATCATTTCTACGTTTTTTTCAGACTGCAAAATTATACAATTATTTTTAAAGATTTCGTTTGCATCTCATGATTTTATACTTCACACGGCATGGTTGTGTGCATCGCTTTTGGTCTCCTTCCCCCGTTGTGAGCGTAGCTACGCTCGCTGGTGACGGAGCAGGGAGTGTGTTTCGGTTTGCCGGGTCGCATCTGCCATTTATCCACACAAAATGTTATAGAGCCATTTTTTTTCGAGCCTGCCACCGATATGACATAAAATTGTCTGGAGATTGAGCGGCAAGGCGGAACGGCGCCGGACACTGTTAAAAACTTCGGTGAGAGGAGGAAATACGGCGCCGGACGCGGGCTCTTTTGCAAATATTACTTAAAAGATTTGCCGTGAAAGATAATTGCCTTATATTTGCTCCATAATAATATTTATATTCTAATTATTAAAACACACAGAAATGGAGAAAACTTATGTAATCGGTATTGATATTGGCGGTACCAACTCCGTGTTCGGAGTAGTAGATGCGAGGGGGATAATCCTTTATAGCGGTTCGATAAAAACGGCTATTTATGAGGATGTGAATGACTATGTGTCGGCATTGTCGGAAGGCCTGAAGGAGGTAATCGCGACGGCCGGAGGGCCGGAAAAGTTCAAGGGTATAGGCGTCGGCGCGCCCAACGGGAATTATTTTAACGGATGCATTGAGTTTGCGCCCAATCTGCCGTGGAAAGGAAAAGTGCCGCTGGCGCAGCTTATCAGCGAGAAGACGTACAGCATACCCGTCACGCTCACCAACGACGCAAATGCCGCCGCTATCGGAGAAATGACATACGGCGCCGCACGCGGCATGAAGGATTTCATTGAAATCACGCTGGGCACGGGCGTAGGCAGCGGAATCGTTATCGGAGGAGCCGTGGTATACGGTCACGACGGATTTGCCGGAGAGCTGGGACACGTGACGGTCCGCCAGAACGGACGCCTCTGCGGCTGCGGCCGTCCCGGATGTCTCGAAGCCTACGCTTCGGCTACCGGCGTCGCCCGCACGGCGCGCGAAATACTGATGACCCGCACGGAGAAAAGTCTGCTGCGCGATTTGAACCCGGAAGAAATAACATCGAAAGACGTTTACGATGCGGCGGTCAAAGGCGACGGGCTTGCCGTCGAAATATTTGAATTTACAGGCAATATCCTGGGCGAGGCGCTGTCCAATTTCGTGGCATTCTCCAGTCCTGAAGCCATCATCCTGTTCGGCGGCCTCACGAAAGCCGGCGATTTGATTCTGAACCCGCTGAAACGGGCGATGGAAGCCAACATGCTCAAGGTTTTCCAGGGAAAAACGCGACTCCTCGTTTCACAGCTTAAGGAAAGCGATGCCGCCATTCTCGGCGCCAGCGCTTTGGGATGGGAAGTGAAAGAACAGTGAAATCAGGGGGGCTGTCTCAAAAGCACGCGGATGACTTTTGGGGACAGCCCCTTATTATATTATCAACCATACAAAAATTGCGGATATGAATATTGATTTAAAGAACAAAGTTGCTGTCGTCACGGGCGGTACGGGCGTACTTGGAGGCAGCATCTCCAAAAGTCTGATTGAAAACGGCGTAAAGGTTGCCATACTGGATATTGCGCCCGAAGCCACGGAAAACAAAGCGAAAGAACTGAGCTCTTTCGGAGAGGTAACGGGTATCATCTGCAACGTGCTGAAAAAGGAAGACCTGGAAAATGCGCGCGGGCAGATTCTGGACAGGTGGGGCAGCATCGATATCCTGATTAACGTCGCCGGAGGCAATCTTCCCGGCGCCACGCTGACGGAAGACCAGACCGTTTTCGACATGAAAATGGAAGATTTCAACCGGGTCACGGAGCTGAACATGAACGGAACCGTATATCCCTGCCTGACTTTCGGCAAAGCGATGGCCGAACGGGGAGAGGGCAGCATCATAAACATCGCATCCATGGCAATCTATTCGGCTATCACGCGCGTCCCGGGATACTCGGTCGCCAAAAGCGGAGTGGCTATCTTCACGAAATGGCTTGCGGCGGAAATGGCGCTTAAATTCAGCGAAAAAATACGTGTCAACGCGCTTGCGCCCGGATTCTTTATCGGTAACCAGAACCGCGCGGTACTGGTCAACCCGGACGGGACGTACACGGAACGGAGCAGGAAGGTGCTGGCGCGCACGCCGATGAACCGTTTCGGAGATATCACCGAACTGAACGGCATCGTCCATTTCCTCTGTTCCGGACATGCGAGTTTCATTACCGGGACCATCATCCCGGTAGACGGCGGTTTCAGTTCATTCAGCGGGGTGTAGCGATGGCGATGGAAAAAACCTGGCGATGGTTCGGGACGAACGATTCCGTGCCTCTGCCGTACCTGAGACAGATGGGAATAGAGGGGGTTGTCACGGCGCTGCACCGCATACCCCCCGGAGAAGTCTGGCCGGTGGACGAAATCATGGCCGTAAAATCCGCGATTGAGGCGAACGGCATGCGCTGGAGCGTGGTCGAAAGTCTGCCTGTTGCCGAAGGCATCAAAACTCACTCGGCCGACTATCCCCGGCTGATAAACAGCTACAGGCAGTCGCTGCACAATCTGGGAACATGCGGCATAGATACGGTCTGCTACAATTTCATGCCCGTACTGGACTGGGCGCGCACGAACCTGCACTACAAAACCCCGGCAGGTGGCGAATCCATGCTTTTTGATTACCCGACATTTGCCGCATTCGACGTCTACATCCTGAAGCGCAGGGAGGCCGAAGCCAGTTACGACGGGGATACGCTGCGGCAGGCAAAGGCGGTCATCGCCTCCATGAGCGGCGCGGAAAAGGAAGAGCTGGCGCACAACATCATCGTCGTCACCCAGGCGTTTATCAACAGCGCGGTCGACGAGGGCGCCTCCGACTACAGGCGGCAATTTCTCAACAGCCTGGAGACGTACAGGGACATCGGCAAAAAGGAACTGCGGGAAAACCTGGGCGCTTTTCTGGACGATGCGGTTCCGGCGGCCGAAGAAGCGGGCATAAACCTCTGCATACATGCCGACGACCCGCCATTCCCGCTGCTGGGACTGCCACGCATTGCCGGTACGATAGAAGATTTCACATGGATTATCGACCGTTACGAGTCGACGGCCAACGGCGTCACATTCTGTACCGGTTCGCTGTCGGGAAACGCGGACAATGACCTCGTCGCCATGGCCGGAGCGCTGTCTTCGCGAATTAATTTCATTCATTTAAGAAATACGGTATCTCTGCAGACGCGCAGCTTTTACGAATCCGGGCACCTTGACGGGACGGTCGACATGTATTCGGTCATAAAAATCCTGCTCGAAGAACAGGCCGGCCGGAGGACGAAAGGACGGAAGGACATCCGCCTGCCGTTCCGCCCCGACCACGGAATCCGCATGATGGATGATTACAGCCGCACGGCCAATCCGGGATATCCCCTGTACGGACGGCTGAAGGGACTGGCGGAAATAGACGGCATGCAACATGCCATTGAACGTATGATGAACAGTAATTAATATGATAAAAACTATGAAATACAGTATTCTTTCTATCGCATGTTTATTTTTATCAGGCGCATCGTGTACGACCGGCGCCGGGAGAACGGCTTCCGGTGACGGCGAGATTAAACTGATTACGCTCGACCCCGGGCATTTTCATGCGGCGCTGGTGCAGAAAACGCCGTATCCGGGCGTAAGCAGAGATGTGCACGTCTACTCGCCCGGAGGCGACGACCTCGCCGAACACCTGAAGAAAATCGACGGATACAACACCCGCCCCGACGACCCGACCACATGGAACGAGATTGTATATGCGGGCGACGACTTCCTCGAAAAAATGCTGGCGGAAAAGAAGGGGAACGTCATGGTGACGGCCGGCAACAACGGCAAAAAGACGGACTATATCCGGCAGACGCTTTCGGCCGGTATCCACGTGCTTGCTGACAAGCCCATGGCGATAAACGTCGCCGATTTCGGGAAACTGAAGGAATGTTTCGCGATTGCGGAAGAAAAGGGATTGCTGCTTTACGACATCATGACCGAACGTTTCGAGATAACAACGATGCTGCAACGGGAGTTTTCCCTGCTCCCGTCCGTATATGGCGAACAGCAGGCAGGCACGCCCGGCGACCCCGGAATCGTGAAGGAGAGCGTGCACCATTTCTTCAAGGCGGTCTCCGGCAATCCGCTTATCCGTCCGGCATGGTTCTTCGACGTCAACCAGCAGGGCGAAGGCCTCGTTGACGTGACGACCCACCTGGTCGACCTCGTTCAGTGGGCATGCTTCCCCGGACAGATTATCGACTGCGAAAGCGACATTGAACTGCTGGATGCCAACCGCCGGACAACCGCGCTGTCGGAAGCGCAGTTCCGGGAAGTAACCGGGCTGGACGCGTACCCCGGCTATCTGGCGCGGGATATTTCCGGCGATACCCTGTACGTCTATGCAAACGGCGACATCCATTACAGGATACGTGGAATAAACGCCAAAGTGTCCGTCGCCTGGAATTACTCCTACCCCGAAGGCGGTGGCGACACGCACTATTCCATCATGAAAGGCAGCCGGGCGCACCTCATCATCGAACAGGGAGAGGTACAGAAGTACAAACCCGTCCTGTACATCCAGTCCGTCGCTCCCGACCCGGATGCCTTCGAACGGGATTTGACGGCTTCGCTGAAGACCGTGACGGACAGATTTCCGGGGATTGAACTGAAACGGACGGACAGAGACCGATGGGAAGTCGTCGTCCCGGCAAAATACCACAACGGCCACGAAGCCCATTTCGGCCAGGTAACGGAAAACTTCCTGCGATACCTGAAAGACGGTTCGCTCCCCGACTGGGAAATCCCGAACATGATCGCCAAATATTACGTGACCACACACGCGCTGGAGCTGGCAAAAAGGAAGCCGGAATTTTTCATCCATTGATTCGTTAATGAGAATAATCATCA
>JAIRYY010000337.1 GCA_031267485.1 Tannerella sp. | reverse complement strand
ATGCGAAAGACCAGCGTCTTGGAATCGCTGCTGATCCGGGGCTGGAATCCCCGCTCGATGCGTGTGACGGCAAGGGTTTTGAGGTGAATTACTTCCAGGGTACTGTCCCCCTCCTGGGGGCTGACGATCAGGGCGGCATATTGCCCGTCGGGGCTGATCTGCATATCCGAAACGCTCTCCCAGGCGTCGTACACGCTGTGGTCAAGGGGTTTTTTCTGCGCGGAAACGCATACCGGCAGCAGCATGGCTGCCATAAAAATTCCAATGTACTTCATGTTTATAAATAAATTAATTTGATTGTACGGATATAATAACGGTTTATCTTTTTCCCTGCATAAATTTGGATTTGGTGGGTACCGCTGGCAGTAAGCGGCCTGTTAACGGTAGCGGACGGTGTAATCTTCGATACGGTCATTTTGTTGCTTTTGGAATTATGCGCACAAAGATATAAAAAATTGGCATAATGAACAAAAACGAGGCTTTCTCAGGTTAATTTTTTTTTTAAGAAAAAATCGATGTATCTTTGCTCCATTAATAATTAAATGCAGTTGCTTTATGAGAAGAAATTCTGTTTTTATTGTGATATGTGCGTGTTTATGTTTTACCACGCAGTGCGATGGTATCGACGATATAGAGCAAGCGCTGTCGGTGGTAACCGAAGGGACGGAAGAGGTACCCGGATATGATAAATTTTATCCATCGGTATCGGCCGAGAGTGCAGCGGAATTGAATGAACGCGTGAAATGTCCTTCACCGGCCAAAACAGGCGAGGAGTATGAACTTGCCGGAAAATGGAAACTGACCTTGCGGATAAACGGAACGGATACCGTTGACTGTTCATGTGAAGATGTGGTTTACCATTTCAAACCGGATCAAACGCTGACGGTTTCCACTGGCGATGAAACAGAGGAAGATGTTGCGTATGAATATGATTGGGGGTTTCCTTTTTGTCCTGTTTGTCTTCCGCTTAACCCCCGACCGAATCTCAGAATGGGAAGTTCGGAGGTCTATTGCTGGGCATTAGACAAAAAAATGTTAGTGTACCCTCAATTTGAAGAAAAGTATATAATAGTGGATTCGTATGAAGGTCCGAGCAGCATGGAACTCGCTGATATAATTCCGTTATTTGGTATTCAATGGATATTTGTAAGAATTGATTAAATGAAAAAGTCATGAATTAAAATTTGGTTTTTGGGGTAACATACGCCGCACGTGACGGACAACCGTAGGAATCCGCCGTAACGCAACACATCATCATATCCAACTGACATCATTTTGAACAACGATCCCCCGCGTCCCTTGAAAGAGCGCGGGGGATTTATTTTTCATCCGACGGTCATCGACTTGCTTTTTTTTCTGAAAAATTCAGTGTGTCTCTTACATCGAACTCGCGCTAAGCGAATACGGCTTTTCGTCTTCGGCGAATGTCCGTTTTCGGTTCGGCGCGGAGGCCATTTCAAAAACCAGCTCGGCTCCGTCCTTGAGGTCGTCGACGGTGATGAACGCCTTGTGGTACGGCTTTCCGTTGAGCCGGACGGACTTTACGTAGCACATCCTGTCGCTCACCCGGTCTGCCCGGATGACGATCGACCGTCCGTTTTCCAGATTTACCTTGAGATAGGGGAAGTAAGGCGCTCCCAGCACAAACTGTCCCGATCCCGGGCAGACGGGATAGAAACCCATGGCCGAGAAAATATACCACGCCGACATTTGTCCGCAATCGTCGTTTCCGCACAGGCCGTCTATTCCGTCGCGATACATGCGGTTCATGATGTCGCGTACACGGTACTGCGTCTTCCAGGGCTGCGAAGTCCAGGCGTACAGGTAGGCGATATGGTGGCTCGGTTCGTTGCCGTGCACGTAGTTGCCCATGATTCCTTCTTTTGTCACATCTTCCGTTTCGGCAAAAAACTCGTCCGGCAGGCGCATGGTGAAAAGCGAATCCAGCCGCCGGATAAACTGCGCCTCGCCGCCCATCCGGCGTATCAGGCCGTTCACATCGTGCGGTACGTAGAACGAGTAATTCCACGCATTGCCCTCGATGAATCCCTGTCCGTGCGTACTCAGCAGACTGAAGTCCTGTTTCCAGCTGCCGTCGCTCAGGCGGGCGCCCACGAACTGCAGCGAGGGGTGAAAGACATTCTGATAGTTCAGCGCCCGCTTCCGGTAGGTTTCCGCGACGCCGGCGAGGCCGGACGAAAGCGCGGTACGGTAAATCGTCCAGTCGTCGTAGGCGTACTCCAGCGTCATGGACGAGCCGTCGCTCTTGACGTCCACCGGCACGTAGCCCAGCCGGAGGTAATCGCTTACGCCGCCGTAGTAGGGCACGTTGGCCGTATGCTGCATCGCCTCCAGCGCCCTTTCGCGGTCAACGGGAATCCCGTTAGCGATGGCGTCGGCCAGCACGGAAACGGAGTGATAGCCGATCATGCACCAGTTCTCGTTGCCGTTGTGCGACCAGACGGGCAACATTCGGTGCACGCTCTGCCCGTAGTGCGCCAGCATGGATTCGACAATGTCCCCGCTTCGCTTGCGGTTAATGAGGTTGAAGAGCGGATGCAGCGCCCGGTAAGTGTCCCAGACGGAGAAGACGGTGTAGTTCGTAAATCCGCCGGCCTGATGAATATTGTGGTCGATGCCGCGATATTGTCCGTCCACATCCATGTAAAGGGAAGGATTAATCAGCGTATGGTAAAGCGACGTGTAGAACATCGTTTTCCTGTCGTCGGGCACACCCTGAATGTCCATGCGCGCCATTTCGCGCTCCCATTTTTGCGAGGCTTCGGCGCGGATCCGGTCGAATGATTTCCCGGCGGTTTCGGCCTCCAGGTTACGCAGGGCGCCGGCCGTGCTGACGGCAGACAGCGCAACGCGCACCTCAAGCACGGAAGAGGCCGGCCGGTCAAATTCAAAACAGGCGACAATCTTCCGTCCGCCGATTTCGGGAAAATCCTCGACGGGAAATTTCCGCCAGAAGCCGGCGTATCGGGGCTTTTCCTTCTCTTCGTACCGGTAGTGCGTGACGGGCGAGGAGAA
>JAIRYY010000334.1 GCA_031267485.1 Tannerella sp. | reverse complement strand
ATCCCACATCTCAAAATTTTCCAATACGGATGCCGGTACAAGCATTTGCATGGCTGTTGAAAACAACGATTCTACCGACTGACGTTCTTTCTTTTTCCTGCCCATTAGAATACTTTTTTGCGAACAAAGGTAACCGCTTTTTTTCATAGCACCTCAAAAAAAGAATTAACCAAAAAACTTTATCCGGAGAAACTCCGTCTGGTTGAATTTCACGATGCCGTGAACGATGAACTGCTTGTTTTTCTGACAAATAATTTTGACGTATCTGCCATCGAAGTGGCACATCTGTACAAAAACAGGTGGCAAATTGAAGTGTTTTTCAAGTGGATAAAGCAAAATCTTACTGTTAAAAAACTGTGGGGACACTCCGAAAATGCCGTCAGAATACACTTGTGGGTAGCGATCTGTACACACTTAGCAGCATCTTACTCAAATACTTGACGAAAAGTCCGCTCTCAATCTATGAGATTATGCAGGTTTTGAACGTTTCTCTGTTTGACAAAACGCCCATCAGAGATTTGCTCAATGCACATAATCTTCTTCAAGTCAAGCAAAATCAAAATATCAAAGAACCCTTATTTTTTAAATTAAAATAATTAACATTTTAGCGCATCAATAGTATCCGGGCATTAAAAAAATGTCCACCAATTCAAGTTTCATGCCTGTTCTCAAATAGTCACTCAAACGCTATGAATATGTCGACACAAAGAATGGCATAAATGATATGGTAAAAACTGTCTTCCTCATATTTTTAAAATTTTAATTCGATACAAAGCTAAGGAATGGAGATACATATACCATTACATGTTATTTATTTCGCATCCCTAAACGCGGATTTTAGTCCGTGCGAAGTAGATTTCACGTTCCCTGATTAGTGTATCGGTATTTTATCTACCCGTTTCCGATGTCGGCCGCCGCAGAAGGAGGCCGACAAAAAGGCTTCCAGTATTTCTCCGACCGCGTGCCGGTCGACGAAACGTGCCGGCAGCACCAGCACATTGGCGTCGTTGTGTTCGCGCGACAGTGTCGCCAGTTCCCTGTTCCAGCAGATGGCGGCACGGATGCCCTGATGCTTGTTCAGCGTCATGCTGATGCCGTTGCCGGAACCGCACAGCGCAATCCCGGAGTCGACTGTGCCGGCTTCGACTGCCTCTGCCAGCGGATGGGCGTAGTCCGAATAGTCGCAACTGTCGTCTGTAAACGTACCGAAATCCCTGTATGCATAGCCGTTTGTTTCCAGATAGGCCTTTACCTGCTGTTTCATCTCAAATCCTGCATGGTCGCTTGCCAGACCGATTGTTTTCATCCTGTTCCTTTCTGTTAAACGGGAAATGGGCAGGGCTTGACGCCCTGCCGTTTCTCCGCGTTTATTTTCCAATCAGTTTTTTCACCTGTGCACAGACGTTTTCGCCCGTGAAGCCGAATTTCCGGTCCAGGACTTTGTAGGGTGCAGAATAGCCGAAGTGCGTCATGCCGTGTATGTAGCCGTTGTCGCCGACCAGGCCGCTAAGCGTGACCGGCAGGCCCGAGGTCAGTCCGTAGCGGACAATGCCCTGCGGCAACACCTGCTGCCGGCAGGTTTCGGGCTGGTCGAGGAACAGGCCTTCCGACGGGACGGAGACGATGCGTGTCCGGATACCGTCGGCTGCCAGCAGTTTCGCGCCTTCGACAAGCGTGGCTACTTCCGAGCCGCTGGCCAGTAGCACTGCATCCGGCGTGCCTTCGCTGTCGGCAACCACGTAGGCGCCTTTCGCCAGTTGGAAGGATTCGCTGCGGCGGTTGCCCGTGGCGGCCGGCAGGTCGTTGATGTCCTGGCGGGAGAGGATCAGTGCGACGGGGCGTTTGCTCTCGACAGCCACTTTCCATGCAGCCACCGTTTCTGCACCGTCAGCCGGACGCAAGACGACCGTCGAACGTTCGCCCCGGTGGTTGTGCAGATGTTCGAGCAGGCGGATTTGCGCTTCGTGTTCGACCGGCTGATGCGTCGGGCCGTCTTCGCCGACGCGGAAGGAATCGTGCGTCCAGATGTAGATGACATGCAGGCGCATCAGGGCGGCCAGCCGCGCGGCCGGTTTCATGTAGTCCGAGAATACGAAGAAGGTGCCGCAGGCGGGAATGACGCCGCCATGCAGGGCCATTCCGTTCATGATGCAGGCCATTGTCAACTCGCTCACGCCGGCTTGCAGGAACTGTCCGCTAAAATCGCCCTTTGCAAAGGCTTTCGTTTTCTTCAGGAAGCCATCGGTTTTGTCCGAATTGCTCAGATCGGCCGAGGCGACAATCATGTTTTCAATCTTTTCGGCAAAGACGCCCAATACGGTTGCCGAAGCGGCGCGCGTAGCCACGTTTTCTTTCATGGAGATAGCGGCATAGTCTATCTGCGGAGCGTCGCCGCTCAGGAAAGCATCCAGTCTGGCGGACCGTTCGGGATATGCCGCACGCCACCGCGTTTCCGTCTCCCGGCGTTGTGCATATTGTTGCAGCAGGGTTTCCCGGCGTTGCGCATACAGCGCCTGCACATCGGGGAAAATGACGAACGGGTCGTCCGGATTGCCGCCCAGGTTGCGTACGGTTGCGGCAAAGTCGGCGCCGGCAGCGGAAAGCGGTTGCCCGTGGGTGGAGACCCGGTCTTCAAAATTCTCGCTGGCAGCGTCGACGGCACCCTTGCCCATCGTCGTGCGACCGATGATCAGGGTCGGACGCTGCGTCTCGGCGTTTGCCGCATGCAGCGCCCTGCGGATTTCTTCGGCCGAACTGCCGTTCACGCAAAGGACATGCCAATCCCACGCCCTGTATTTGGCTGCCACGTCTTCCGAATCCACTTCCTCAACTTTGGTCGAAAGCTGGATGTTGTTGGAATCGTAATACATGATCAGATGGTTCAGTCCCAGGTGGCCGGCGATGCGTCCGACGCCCTGCGAGATTTCTTCCTGGATGCCGCCGTCGGAGATGTAGATATACGTCCTGTGCGCCATCCACTCGCCGAAACGGGCGGCGAGAAAACGTTCGGCAATGGCGGCTCCCAGGCCCATGGCGTGACCCTGGCCGAGCGGGCCGGAAGTGTTTTCGATGCCGTGCTGCAGATCCAGTTCTGGATGTCCCGGCGTCAGGCTGTCCCACTGGCGGAAATTTTTCAGTTCTTCCGGCGGCACCAGTCCGGCCAGCGAAAGGACGGAATAGAGCATGGGCGACATGTGTCCCGGGTCCAGGAAGAACCGGTCGCGGAAAGGATCGTCCGGCTTGTCGGGATGGTAGTTCAGAAACTCTGCATAAAGCACATTTATAAAATCGGCGCCCCCCATTGCTCCTCCCGGGTGACCCGATTTCGCTTTTTCAACCATTGAGGCAGCCAGGATCCGGATGTTGTCGGCTGCCCGATTAATAACACAAATATCATTCATATATATCGCAATTAAAAATATCCCGCAAATGTACTGGATAATTTTCAAAAGAAGAAAAACAGGACAGGAATTTACCCGGCATTGTTCATTCTTCACTGTTTTTATCGGGCAAAGAAGTCTTCCGGAAACTTCCCTGTTGCAATCAGACTTTTGTCTGTCCAATAGAAAAATCGTTGCCGTCACCTACGGAAACCCCGTAGCGGGTTTCGCCGTAATATGGATATGCAACC
>JAIRYY010000332.1 GCA_031267485.1 Tannerella sp. | reverse complement strand
TACTGCACGCACAGGGTATGTTTACCGGGAATAACCCGGAGGAAAAATTTGCCGTCGAGGTCAGACTGCGTCCCCAGCGACGTGTTTTTTAAGTATACATTAGCGTATGCGACGGGGTTCCCGTCAGTATCTTTCACCGTCCCGCGAATGACGGACGACCGGCCTCCCTGCTGCGCCAACAGCATACCGGCGGATGAACACAGGAAAAATATGGCTGTCAAAAGTTTTATACGAATCATTTGTTTCAATATTTCGGTTTTAAAATCGGCGGCAAAGGTAGGTGGCCTGTACGGTTGCGACAATCCCCAATAATAGGGGTTTTTGCGTGCCGTATTAACTATTATTGGGGGAGACATTCCGTTTAATGGAGAATGGAGAATGGAGAATGGAGAATTATATTTCGCGCGCGGGCGGTTTTGCGCACTGCATTTCTCCGTCACATTCCCCAAGTTATTCGCAAGCCGCATCCCGCCGTCCTTACGAGGGCGCATCCCGAAGCAATCCGGGCGCAGGCGAGAACAGGACAACCGCCTGCACATGGATTGCTTCGCTTCGCTCGCAACGGACACAGTCGTCGGCGAAAAGCTCAGGCTCAACACTGCTGCGGAACGTCCGCGAAGTGAAATCGGATTTTATGGTAACGCCCGCCTGAGAATGGCCGCTTTAAGCCTGAACGCCTGTCCGCAAGTCATATATGCGGGCAGGCGTTTCCGCGTATGCGCCGCTGCAGCGCCGGCCTGTCCCGCGCCAGCTTTCTGCGGTACCCCGCAGAGGGCTTCTGCGGTACCCCGCAGAGGGCTTCTGCGGTACCCCGCAGAGGTACTTCTGCGGCACCCCGCAGAGGGCTTCTGCGGTACCCCGCAGAGGTACTTCTGCGCAACCCCGCAGAGGGCTTCTGCGGTACCCCGCAGAGGCCTTCTGCGGTACCCCGCAGAGGACTTCTGCGGCATGCGACGGCAAAATCAGACGGATTTGCATGGATTTATACTCCACGCGGTATGATTATGAGCATGGCTTTTCCCCGTCAGCGGCGAGCGCAGTTATGCTCGCCGCTGACGGTGCGGGGAGGGTTTGCCGGGTCACATCTGCCACTTCTCCACACAAAATGTTACAGAGCTATTATTTTTGACAGCCCGCTGTTATGGAATGTACAATGGCTTTTATGCCGGCGATGGAGATGGAGGCGGGAATGGATATGTGCGGATTCAGGTAGCGGGCTTCCGGGTCTTCTTTTACGACGGGTTGCGGAAGGCCTGCGGTTGCGGCCGTTTCACTCCAGAAGCAGTTGCCGCGCAGCGTGACGCCGTCGGGAAAGGAATCGCCGTTGATGTGCTGTCCGCCCCGCAGGATGAACGTGTTGTCCCTGAACAGCAGCCCTTTTGAATAGCCGGTTTCGAATGTGAGCGAGCTGCCCTGGTAGCCGAAGCATACATTCCCGTATACTTCCGTGTTTTCCAGCGGCAGGTTTTTGTTGTAGGGGTCGCACCAGACGAAGATGCCGGCCTTTGAATTTTTCGAGCCGTCGCTGATGCTGACGTTGTATCGGATTGCGTTGTTTGCCCATCTGCCGGCTCCGGCAAACTGGAACAGTCCGTAACCGGCGCCTTCGTTGTTGGCCGAGATGTTGTATTCCATCACGGAATTGGTTATGCCTCCGTCGAGGTCGAATCCTCCGCCGTCCTTTCCCTTTTCGGACGTTTTGTTGTCGTGGGAATAGCAGTAGCGGATTGTCAGGCTGTCACATTCATAACCCCATATTCCCACCGGCCCGTTGCCCTCGCGCGGCATGTCGTAGCCATTGTTCATCGCCTCGCAGTACTCGACCGTCACATTCCGGATATGCCCTGCGATGATGCCGTTTCCGCTGTGATTGTCCAGGTTGAACGGGTTGCCGGGATTGCTGTCGGCGACGCAGCGCGTGATGCGGACATTTTCCGTTTCCCTGGGTTCCCACGGCCCGCTCACGCTGATGCCGTTCGAGCCGTTGTGGCGCGCCACGCAATCTGTTATCCGGATGTCGCTGCCGCCGTACACGCCAATCCCGTTTTCCAGGAATCCGTCCGATTCCACTTCGGAGATGCGGATGAAGGAGGAATTCCGCACATCAATCCCGGAGCCTTCATTCCCGCTTTTGCGTCCCCGCCCCGCCATATTTATGCCGGAGATATTCACGTGCGTGCAGTTCCGTATCAGTATACCCGTTCCCGTCCGGGCGTCGATAACGGCGCGCCCCCGGCCATACGAGGTGATTGTCAGCGGTTCCTGCAGGGAAGCGTTCACGCCGGTGATTACCATGTTGCCGACGAAATGCTGCCCGCCGGCGAAACAGACGGTATCACCGCCGGACAGTTCCAGCCTGTTGACGGCGTGGACGGAGGCCAGTGGCGCGTTCATGCTGCCGTCGTTCAGGTCACAGCCGGTCAGCGCATCGACATAATAACGCCCCGCCGTTGCAGATAGCCTGAACAGGCTGAAAACCCCAAGGACGACAGGCAGACTTGGAGAAGACTTCATTTTTAGTGATTAAGGATTAGTGAGTAGTGATTAGTGATTAGTGATTAATGATTAATATTGGTAGGGGCGCCCCTTGTGGGCGCCCATATTGATTAACCGCTGGCGCGGGCTTGCAGCCCGTGCCATTATCGAACATGGAACAGGAATGTCTCGAAAGCTCTGTACCGTCATTGCGAACGAAGTGAAGCAATCCGGGAATACCTGACAGTCGCCGGATTGCTTCGTCGTTCCTCCTCGCAATGACGAAGAATCGAGGCTTCCGAGACAGCCCCAGCGGAGTATTCGTTCATAGTTCATCGTTCATCGTTCACAGTTCATCGTTCACAGTTCATCGTTCACAGTTCATCGTTCATCGTTCATCGTTCATCGTTAAAAAAACCGCGCCTTCCGGCGAATCTCGATTCGGTCTCCTTTGAACTGAACCGGCAGCCAGACGTAGCGAGAATCAATCAGTCTGGTTTTGTTCCAGCGGTCGAACATGGCGATATAGGCGTCGTGTTTTCCGGCAACGGGGAAGACGAACGTGCTTTGTGCCAGGAACGTGCTGTCGGCTCCCTCGCCGGCGCACGGGTTTCCTGCGGCTGTCCATACGCCCAGCATGGAATCGGACACCGCATAGATGGCCTGGTTCGGTTCCCAGCCGGTACAGCCGGAAGTGAGCATGTAATATTTCCCGTTCCGCTTGAAGACGGCCGGAGCTTCCCGCGATTCATTGACGAAATTGCGGGTATATATGCCCGTGTGCGCCGTGTAATCCTCGTTCAGCAAACCGATATACAGCGTTTTATTCCATTCGGAAGAATAAATATGGTAAGCGCGTCCGTCGTCGTCTCTGAAAAGCGTCTGGTCGCGGCTGTCTCCGCCATTTGGTCTGCCCGACCCCAGATAGGTGAACGTTCCCGTCGGCGTGTCGCAGACGGCCACGCCGGCGTGAGCTTTCTCGTAATCGGGACTTTCGATATGCATCCACATGACAAACCGGCCCGTTTTCCCGTTGTAAATGACTTTCGGACGTTCAATCACCTGCGAGGGATGCAGGTCGGAAGCGGGGTTGTCCGGCTCGGCAGGCAGAACAATCCCCTCAAACTTCCAGTCCGTAAGGTTTTTTGAAGAATAGCAGGACACGCCCCCCGCGTCCGCCCGCCAGCACTCCCACGAGGTGACCCAGTCGAGACGCCAGGTGGAATCGCCCTTGTATTCGCCGTACCAGTAGTACGTTCCCTCATGATGGAGGATTCCTCCGCCGTGGGCATTGATTGCGTTACCATCCGTATCACACCATACTTCGCCCGATACGATTTCCCCGCTTTCCCGCCGGGTTTGCATGCAGGAAACGGACAGGCACAGGCCGGCCGTCATCCACCACCGTAAACCCGTGAAGTGTTTCATCTTATGTTTGCGTCCGGATGAAAGAGCGGTCATTTATAAAGAGGATTTTGTATCAGCTTCGGATTCCTGTTGATTTCCGTCCGCTGTATCGGAATCAGGTAATGGGAATCATTCCATTTGCGGTTCGGGTCAACGACAATTTCCGTATATTCCGAATAGTCGAAGCTGACGCCCCTGGCCGGAACGTATGCTTCGGGCGCAATCAGCCAGCGCCGGACGTCGAAGAAACGGTGTCCCTCGAAAGCCAGTTCCACGCGCCGCTCATTCCGGTAACGCGCCAGAAGCGCCTCGCCGCTTTCCGATGCCGGTATTTCGGGCATTCCTGCCCTCCCGCGTATCATGTTCAGCGCCTCGCGCGCCGCACTTTCCCGTCCCAGCGCCAGACACGCTTCCGCATAATTGAGCAGCACCTCCGCGTAACGGATCTGGATGTACGGCTGCGGCTGCGGCGTCCCGTAATACCAGTCGTTTTCCAGCGGAGAGATGAATTTCTTCATGAAGTAACCCGTGCCCTGATTTTCCGGGGTGACGTAATCGGCCCCCCAGGGAGCGGCAATGTCAATCCGGTTTTCGTACCCCCAGGCATACCACTGCGAGTAGTTGTGCAGGACGGAACCGTCGAAACGCGGGTCGCGCCCGGAATAGGGATCCCAGCGCTGCATTTCCCAGTCGAAAGGCGTCCCGTCGGCATTTTCGAAAGCGTTGGCCAGGTTGGCGGTCACCGTGTTGAGCGCATAGCCGCCGAAACTTGGCGGCCCCGTCACCCAGGCCGGCCAGTCGGTAGCCCAGTAACCCCAGTTGAGTTTGTCGTATCTGGTGATGAATATCTGCTCGTCCGAATGAATCTGCAGGAAAAGGTCGCTGAAATTTTTGGCCTTGTCCCCGTCCGCATCATACAGAGAATAGCCCCGCTCCATGCATAATCCGGCAGCTCTGCCTGCCTCCTCGAAGAGCGCATTCCGCAGGTCGGCCGTTGAGTTGGGATAACCAATCAGTTCGGGATTTGCATACGAGCCGGCCCACGCAAGATTGTGGTGCATATCGCTGGCGGCATACAGCAGCACGCGCGATTTCAGGGCAAGCGCCGCACCCGTCGTGGCGCGCGTCTTGTCGGCCTGGCCGGCCAGCGCCTCGCTGTCGATTGCGGCATCCAGGTCCTTCACGATGAAGTTGACGGTTTCCTCGAACGAAGAGCGCGGGACGGCGTAGTCATCCCCCATGTCGACGGATTTGTCCATCAGGATAACGCCTCCGTACTGGGCCATTAAAAGGAAATGGAACCAGGCGCGCAGGAAATGAACTTCGCCGGTCAACTGCTCCGTTTTCTCCCGCGTGGGGAACGGAATGCCGTCCGCTTCTTCCAGAAATTTATTGCAGGCTCTTATTCTGGAGTAGGCTTTGTCCCACCACCAGCCATCCATGCAGGCGCCCCAGTTGTCGGCAAACGCAGCCAGGTCGTCGGGCGTCAGGTTGCTTTCCGTCACGCGCGTCACGACGCCGTCCACCTGATTGGGCACCTGTTCGTCCGTCAGTGCGCCGCTCATGTACCACTGATGCGGATAGGGAATACCCTGATAGATGTTGAACACGAACTGTTCGGCATAAACGGCGTTTTCCCATACGGTCGCGTCGTCGTACTTGTCGCCGGGGTAGGTGTCGAGATAATCGCCGCATCCCGCAAGCGCTCCGGCCATGACTGTTGTTATGATTGCAAATTTCTTCTTCATGATTGTCCAGTGTTTTTAAAAATTAACGGAAATACCGGCCGTGATTATTTTCTGCAGCGGATAGCCTTCTCCGGAAAAGTTGGAAAAGTTCAGCTCCGGGTCAAAATCTTTCATGTCCGGCGAGAATGTGAGTAGATTCATGCCTCCGATACTGAGGCGGAGGCTTTCCAGGCCGGCTTTCGCGGTGAGCGTCCGCGGCAGCGTGTAGCCCAGTTCCAGGTTTTTCAGGCGGATGAAATCGGTCTTTTTCAGCCAGAACGTGTTCTGGTTTTCCGAGCTCACCCAATATTCGTTGTTCCGGTCGAACGTACGCGGATAGTCCGCGCCGGGATTTTCCTCCGTCCAGCGGTTGTCATAGAACGTTTTCCAGTAATTGTACTGTGCGGAAGCGCTGCCCCGCGCCAGCACGTAGCGCACGGCGCCGGCCTGTGCATTGACCAGCGCGGACAGGTCGAAACCGCCGTAGCTGAAGTACAGGTTCAGTCCGCCCGTCCACTGCGGGACGCTGCTTTTGTGGATGCGCACCTTGTCGTTGCCGGTTATCTCGCCGTCGCCGTCGACATCTTCGAAAATGACGTCTCCCGGACGTGCGTTTGCCATGTGTGGATAGCGCTCCACCTCCTCCTGCGTATGGAAAATGCCGACAGACCTGTAATACAGTCCCGAATGCATCGGATAGCCGGTGTTCATCTGCCAGGGAAGCGCTCCGGCCGCTTCGTCGAAGAAGAGCACTTTGTTCCGGGCATACCCGCCGTTCAGCGTGACGGCGAATGAAAAGTCGCCGGCGCGGTCCCGCCAGTTGAGCGAGAAGTCAAAGCCGCGGTTGCGCACCCTGCCTAAATTTATGTCCGGTAGAATGTCGGCTATCCCGGTGAAGGTCGGAGTCGACGACGTCTGCGGAATCAGGATTTTCGTCCGCAGATTGCTGAACCAGTCGGCCGTCAGGTTCAGCCGCCGGTTGAAGAACGACAGGTCCACGCCGGCGTTCCACTGCCTGGCCTCTTCCCACTGGGCGAGTGGATTGCCGGTCAGATTTTCGCGGATGGCCGGATTGTTTTTCCCGTCGCCGCTCACGAACGTCTGCCAGTAGACCTCGTACTGCGAAAGAAACTGGTACGGGTCGATGAGGTCGTTACCCGTTTTCCCCCACGAAACGCGCAGTTTGGCGTCGTTCACGATATTTTTCAGCGCATCCGTCCAGAAATCTTCTTCGGAAAGACGGTATGCCGCCGAGATGCCGGGGAAGAACCCCCACCGGCTTTCCGGCGAAAATTTGCTGGAGCCCTGATAGCGCCACACGAACTCGGCGATGTATCTGTCCATAAAGGAATAGTTGGCGCGTCCGAAGTAGTTCAGCCAGCGGTTTTTGCCCGGCGTGCGGCCGCTTGCGTACTGCGAATTGGGGTCTCCGAAATCAAGCTCGTCGGGGAAACTGCCCGGGAAATTCCGCCGCTCGGCGGAGAAACTGTTCGAGTCTTCTTCGATTGATTCCATGCCGGCCAGAATCCCCATGCTGTGGCGGCCCAGCGTGCGCCGATAATTCAGCAGGAGGTTTGTCAGGTATCTCCTGCTGACGGCGGATGTCTGCGTCAGCAGGGGCGAACCTCCGTAAAGTCCCTCCCTCAGCACGGGAATCCCCGTCCCGTCAACCGAGCTGCCGTCCCACGTGTACAGCCGGTACTGGTCGTCGAACTTTTTCGTCTGGTAGATGCCCCGGTCTATCGCTCCGGTGGCGGTCAGCGACAGTCCCTCCAGCCAGGGAATCCTGACGTCGATTTTGCCGGTCACGTTGAAAATGTAATTTTCCCGGTTGTCGTATCCCGACTTTTTCGTCCCGTGGACGACGGGATTGGACGACTGCCGGTCGTCAATCGGAGGGCCGGGCGACCCGTCGGGCCACCATGCCTGGAAGACCGGAGCCGCCGTCATCAGGCTGTTGAACATCGTGCCGGAGCCTACCCGCAGGAGGCCGGCGTCTTCCATGCGGATGCTTGCGTCGGCGGAGACCGTCACGTAATCGTTGATTTTCCCGTCGATGTTTGCCCTCAGGTCGTGCTGCGCATAATTGCTGGCGCTCTCCTTGAAATACCCGTCCTGATAGCGGGAGGACAGCGCGACATAAGCCTGAACGTTCCGGTTGCCTCCCGACATGCTGATGTTGGCGTTGTGCTGCGGCGACCAGGTTTTCATCACGGCGTCGAACCAGTCCGTGTCGGGGTATCTCCACGGGTCGTTCCCTGCCGCATATTGCCGTATGGCGTCTTCGGTGTAGGTCTGATAGCGTCCTCCGTCGGGATTCATATAGTAGCTGACTTCATTGACGAGGGTGGCATATTCCGCGGCATTCGTCAGTCCGGGCATGCGGGTAGGCTGCGACCATCCGGCCCGGTATCCGGCTTCGATTTTCATCTTTTCGCTGTTTCCCCTTTTCGTGGTCACGAGGATGACGCCGTTTGCCGCCTGCGACCCGTAAATGGCGGCGGAGGCATCCTTCAGGACGTTGACCGATTCGATTGTGTTCGGGTCGATGCGTTCCAGCGAACGGTTCGGGACGCCGTCGACCACGATTAGCGGCGTATTGTTGTTCAAACTGTTCTGTCCGCGTATGTAGAGCAGGGAGGCGTCGTTCCCGGGTTCGCCGCCCTGTCCCGCGACAACGAGTCCGGGCAGCGTGCCGGCCAGGGAATTAGTCACGTTCATGGCCGGCGAACGGGCGATTTCCTTTCCGCCCAGCGTCGCCACGGAACCGGACAGCGTCGCTTTCTTCTGTATCCCGTAACCCACGACGACGACATCGTCGGTCACGATAACCGATTCGGTCATCCGAACGGTGAATTTCCCGTCCGCGTTCGCCTCCGTGACGTCGACGGAGACGGTCGCGTAGCCGATATACGAAATATCCAGCACGCTTCCCGCCGGAGCGCTGACGGTGAACGTTCCGTCGACGGCGGTTGTCACGCCGACGGACGTTCCTCTGACTATCACGGTTGCTCCCGCCAGGGGTTCTCCCCGTTCGTCGCTGACAGCGCCCGTGACCGTCTTCTGCCTCTGGGCGGGGGCGGAGACCGAAATGCCACGTCCGCTTTCCGACGCGCCTGCATGCGGCATCAGCGGGGAAAAGAGCGGCAGCATGGCGGTTAATAACATTAATCCTTTAAGTTTTATCATACATCTGCAATATTAATAATGAATGGAATATTTACCGGCTGTTTCTCATGGAGACTTCACCCGGGACGCAAAAGTATTCGATACGGATGTTTGCGGATAACACAATACTGCCTTTTTATAACAAAATCGTGTTTCCCCGCATAATACGGGTATTTCTCCCGCACAATTTCATGCCGCGCGAAGCATAATTATCAATTGTCAATTATCAATTATCAATTAATTTCCTACCTTTGAGGGCGAAATTCTAAAAAACGACAAGCCATGTATGAAATGAGAAACTTACCAATAGGGATACAGGATTTTGAAGATTTGCGCACGAGTAACTGCGTGTACGTCGATAAAACGGCATACGTCCACCGCCTGGCCAGCTTTGGCAAGCCTTACTTTCTCGGCCGTCCGCGACGGTTCGGGAAGAGCCTGCTCCTCTCAACGCTCAAAGCCTACTTCCAGGGGAAGAAGGAACTGTTCGACGGCCTGGCCATTGCCGGGCTGGAAAAGAACTGGATTGAATATCCCGTCATTCACATCGACTTTACGCTCGGCGACGTGAACCGGCTCGAAACGCTTGT
>JAIRYY010000264.1 GCA_031267485.1 Tannerella sp. | reverse complement strand
TTCCGTTTTTTTTTGCGCCGTCCGCGCCATGCAACATCCCTGACGCCCGCCGCTCCGTCCCGTCGCCGCAAATGCGGAAAACGACCGGGCAAAATGCGCCGCCATGGAAAAATGCGTTTTCGCATTAACGATAAAATGATTATATTTGCCGGAATTTTTTTCATTCACCTATCATTGTCGGAATTTGAAAATTATGTCGGATAATAAGGAAAAACAAACAATTGACGGTCTGCCGGAAGACGGCGACGGTTTTGCGCCGGACGAAGACGGCGGCGGTAACTCCGCGCCTGGAGAAAGCGAGGAAGACGGCGGCAGCTCCGCGCCGGACGGAGAAGATGACAGCGGTTTCGCGCCGGACGGAGAAGATGACGGTAACTACACACCGGGAGAAAGCAAAGAAGACGGCGGCGGCCCTTCCGCGCCGGACAGCGAAGACGGCGGCGGCCTTCCTGCCGAAACAGCCCGTTCGGCCTACCGGGTGCCGGGGATGGGCGACGGCGGACATCTGCTTTCGGGAATGTACCAGAGCTGGTTTCTCGACTACGCCTCGTACGTCATTCTCGAACGCGCCGTGCCGCATATCAACGACGGCCTCAAGCCCGTGCAGCGCCGCATTCTCCATTCGATGAAGATACTCGACGACGGGCGGTACAGCAAGGTGGCGAATATCGTCGGCCACACCATGCAGTTTCACCCCCACGGCGACGCCTCCATCGGCGACGCGCTCGTGCAGCTGGGACAGAAAGACCTGCTCGTCGACTGCCAGGGCAACTGGGGCAACATCCTGACGGGCGACGGAGCCGCCGCACCGCGATACATCGAGGCGCGCCTGTCGAAATTCGCGCTCGACGTCGTGTTCAATCCGAAGACCACCGTCTGGAAACTCTCGTACGACGGCCGCAACCGGGAACCCGTCTCCCTGCCCGTAAAATTCCCGCTGCTGCTCGCCCAGGGCGCCGAAGGCATCGCCGTCGGGCTTTCGTCCAAGATTCTGCCGCACAATTTCAACGAGATTCTCGACGCGGCGATTGCCCACCTGCGGGGCGAACCGTTCGTCCTCTATCCCGATTTCCAGACGGGCGGCTCCATCGACGTCTCCCGCTACAACGACGGCGAACGGGGCGGCGTCGTCAAGGTACGCGCGAAAATCGGCAAACTCGACAGCCGCACCCTCGTCATAACGGAGATTCCCTACGGGCGCAACACGTCCACGCTCATCGATTCCATCCTCCGGGCGAACGACAAGGGGAAGATAAAAATCAAGAAGATAGACGACAACACGGCGCGCGAGGCCGAAATACTCGTCCACCTGGCGCCGGGCGTATCGTCCGACAAGACGATCGACGCGCTCTACGCCTTCACCGACTGCGAGATAAGCATATCGCCGAACTGCTGCGTGATCGAGGAACACAATCCGCGCTTCCTGACCGTAAGCGACGTCCTGCGCCATTCGGCCGGCCAGACGCTGGCGCTGCTGCGCGGCGAGCTGGAAATCCACCGCGCCGAACAGGAGGAGCAGCTCTTTTACGCCTCCCTGGAACGCATATTCATCGTCGAACGCATCTACAAAGACCCCGGATTTGAAAACGCGACGTCAATGGAGATTGCCGTGCAGCATATCGACGGACGCCTCGAACCGTTCAAGCCGGACTTCATACGCGCCGTGACACGCGACGACATCATGCGCCTGATGGAAATAAAAATGGGACGCATCCTGCGATTCAACATCGACAGCAATAACGAACTCATTGCACGCATTAAAGCCGAAATGGAACGGATCGACGCACACCTGGCGCACATCGTCGACTACACCGTCGACTGGTTTGCCACCCTGAAGGAAAAATACGGCGCCGCCTGGCCGCGGCACACCGAACTGCGCAACTTCGACACGATCGTCGCCACGAAAGTGATTGAGGCCAACGAAAAACTGTACATCAACCGCGAGGAAGGATTCATCGGCACCGCCCTCAAACGCGACGAATACGTCTGCAACTGCTCCGAAATCGACGACGTCATCCTCTTCTACAAAAACGGAACGTACCGGATTATCCGGGTGAGCGACAAAATCTTCGTCGGCCGGGACATCCTTTACCTGAACGTTTTCAAGCGGAACGACACGCGCACAATCTACAACGCGATATACCGCGACGGCGCCACACGGCGCAATTTCATCAAGCGCTTCGCCGTGACGGGCATCACCCGCGACCGCGAATACGACGTCACGCAGGGCACGCCCGATTCCGCCATCCTCTACTTCAGCGCAAACCCGAACGGAGAGGCCGAAACCGTAAAAATCGTCCTCCGCCCCCGGCTCCGGCAGAAAGTGATGACTTTCGAAAAAAACTTCAGCGAAATAATGATAAAAGGCCGCAGTTCAATGGGCAACGTCCTCACCAAGGCGGAGATATACAGGATAAGCCTCCGGCAGAAGGGGACCTCCACGCTGGGCGGCCGGCAGGTCTGGTTCGACCGCGACGTGCTGCGCCTGAACTGCGACGGACGCGGCGACGCGCTCGGCGAATTTCACGGCGACGACCAGATTCTGGTCGTCCTTCGCAACGGCGAATTTTACACGACAAGCTACGACCTGAGCAACCACTACGAAGACAGCATACTCCGGATGGAACGCTTCGACGCCAACAAGGTCTGGACCGCCGTCCTGCACGATGCCGACCAGCGCTTCCCGTACCTGAAACGCTTCCGGATGGAAACGGCGAGCCGGCGGCAAAATCTCCTGGGGGAAAACGGCTCCAACTCGCTCTATCTGCTCTCCGACCACGCATACCCCCGCGTGGAAGTGGTATTCGGCGGAAACGATGCCTTTCGCGCCCCGCTCGTCATCGACGCCGAATCGTTCATCGGCATCAAAAGTTTCAAGGCCAGAGGCAAACGCCTCACAACGTTTGAGGTTGACCGCATAACCGAACTCGAGCCGGTACGCTTCGCCGGAGAGACGGCGGACGGCGGCGACACGGACAACGGCGGCGGGCAGGACGGCGACGGCAGACAGGACGACGGCCAAATGAATCTTTTTAAATAAAAACGATATGAAGAATTTGAACACCACAGCTCTTCCCCTTTGCGCATGCCTGTTCCTGTCCATTTCGCTCAGCGCGCAGACATTATCCGGAGATTCGGCGGTCTCGCCCCGGATGAGTCCGGAAAAAGCGGACTCCCTGCTGATCGCCCTGTCGAGGGAAAAGGCGGCATCCTCCCGCACGGAAACGCCGGACAGCCACATTACCGCCGCCGACACGGCCGCGGTAACGGCTGCGGCTGCGGCTGCTGCCGGTACGCCCGCCGCCGCGCCGGCCCGAAAGGACTCCGTGGCGACGGACGCGCCGCGCACGGCCGTCACGGTAGCGGAATCGCCGGAGAAAAGCAGGAAAAAGGCAAACGTCCGGCGAAGCGAACTTCTTATCGAACAGGACGGCGGAACGGTAAGGCGGACGGATGAGGACGGGATTGACTATGCCAATCTCCGCTCCGTAAACGAAGGGACGCTCGTTGGCGTGGGAGGATACCGGATGAGAGACACGTATCTCTCGCCGGAAAACTACGGCGGCGCCGGCTTTCGCTTCATGAACGAACGCATGCGCCTGACGAAATCGCCGGACAGCCGCGTCTCGCGCCAGAACGTCGTAAACGTCGACATATCTTCCACAATGAACGGCGCGGAAAACGCCAATTTCCTCTCCGCCTTTGTCGATTATTCCCTCGGCTATCACTATCTCTTCCTGCCCGACCCGTATCTCAAGATAAAAATCGGCGGCAGCGCCCGCGGGATGCTGGGTATGGTATACAACACGCGCAACGGGAACAATCCCATGACGGTACATGCCGATGTGGACCTGAATTTTTCCCTCCTTGCGATTTATGAGTTTCATATCCGAAAACATCCGCTTGCCATCCGCTACCAGTTTGAAACGCCCTTTGCCGGCATACTCTTCTCGCCGGTATACAACCAGTCCTACTACGAAATATTCAGCCTGGGAAATACCGCGGAGATATTCAACGTCAATTCCTTCAACAACAAATTCGCGATGCGCAACTATCTCACGCTCGACTTCCCGGCCGGCGGCATGACTTTGCGTGCGGGCTATTTCGGAATCTACTATTCCACGCACATCCACGACATCGACCGGTATATCATTTCGCACAACGTGATGCTGGGCTTCGTGAAGGAATTTGTCGCATTCGGAGGCCGCGAGATGAGGAAGCGCAATCTGTTTCACAGCGCCTATTATTAATCAATGAAGGAGAGAAGACGATGAAAAGAACTGTTTTTACATCCATGCTATTAAGTATGTTTTTCCTCTTTCCGTCATGCCACGAAAGGGACGAATATACGGCCGACCCGCACGCCAATTTCGAAGCTCTATGGAAACTGATAGACGAAAATTACTGTTTCTTCGACTATAAAAACATCGACTGGGATGCGGTGCGCGACCGGTACCGCCCGCAGATAGCGGACACGATGAACCGGTACGAACTGTTCAACGTGCTGGGGAAAATGCTCGCCGAACTCCAGGACGGGCATACGAATCTTATCAGCACGTTCAACACCTCGCGATTCTGGAACTGGCACGAGAACTATCCGGATAATTTCAATACGGTCGTGCATAACCGGTATCTGGGCACCGAATACCAGCTGGTCGGGGGAATGAAATACCTCATCATGAGGGACAGTATCGGATATGTGTATTACGGAAATTTTTCCACCCCCGTGGGCGAAGCCAATCTGGACGAAGTGTTCCTGCACTTCCGGGACTGCAAGGCGCTTGTCATCGACGTCCGCAACAATGGCGGCGGCTCGCTTGCCTATTCCGAACGTATCGCTTCGCGCTTTGCCGAAAAGAAATCACTCGTCGGATACATCGTGCACAAGACCGGCCCCGGACACAATGACTTCTCGGAACCGTACCCGATAGAACTCGAACCGACAAAACGGATAAAATGGCTCCGTCCCGTGGCAATTCTCACAAACCGCAGCTGCTACAGCGCCACGAATGATTTCGTGAACAAAATGAAAATATTCCCGCAAGTCACCCTTATCGGCGACAAAACCGGCGGAGGCTGCGGGTTACCGTTCCATTCGGAATTGCCCAACGGCTGGGGCGTACGGTTCTCCTCCTCGCCGATACTCGACGCAAACAGGGAAAATACGGAATACGGCGTTGACCCGGACATCCGGGTGGACATCAGGGAAAGCGACCAGCTGAACAACATAGATACCATAATAGAAGAGGCGCTGGACTACCTCCGGGAAAAAACCTCCGGCTCCACGCCGACAGTCGAAAGCGCCCGGTATAAAATCGTGTCGGCGCACGAACAACCGCTGTCCCCGAAAAAATAAATGCGACAGTTGTCCATTCTAAAATAATATCCTATCTTTGCCCCGGTAATCAGCGGCTGTGGTGTAATTGGTAGCCACGTCAGACTTAGGATCTGGTGCTTCACGGCGTGGGGGTTCGAGTCCCTTCAGCCGCACTGCCTGAAAAGCAAATCTCTGAAATCCTGTCGGAATTTCAGAGATTTTTTTTATCTGTGCCGTGCATGGCAAACGCCTCCCCGACGCCGCCCGGAAAACCGGTTAAAAAAATAATTGACTGAAAGATTTATTTTGTACGATAATTCGTATTATTTTTGCGCCGTAATTAAAAAGAAAAAAGCTTTAACGGACGAAGAATGGGAATTGATAGAAGCCATTCGGAACTTCAAAAAATCACAGTACAATCCTTCATCGCAACTTGAATGGCACGTGTTAAAGTTATTTGAAAACTTGTTGTACGACAACAAAAATGATTAATCAACCAAAGTTCCGTCTTAGCGGGTGAAACTTCAAAAAAAATATTATTAATATGAAAGCATCAACATTAAAACAAGCAACAGTGAAACAATTACTGTCTGATATATTGTTGGATATATCATGGGCAAAATTATCGCAAAGATATTTTGGCAAATCCAGTTCGTGGATGTATCACAAAATGGATGGAACAGACGGCAACGGCAATAAAAGCGATTTTACTTATACGGAAAAATTACAACTAAAAAACGCGCTTATGGATTTTTCCGAAAGAATACGCCATGCTGCCGAAAGCTTAAATATATAGGCTCCTGTCTTTTATTTTTTGATTACAACGGCCCCGCACAAGAATGTCGCACGGTTTTTGGGGTGTGCCAAATTAGAGCAAGGGCCATAAAAAAAGCGCTTACAAAAAGTAAGCGCCTTTTTTTTCAATCCGTCGGGATGACAGGATTTGAACCTGCGACCACACGCCCCCCAGACGCGTACTCTACCGGGCTGAGCTACATCCCGTTTTGTTTTGCCGCTGCAAAGATATAAATTAATTGGTAAAAGTCAACGGTTCCGGCAAAAAACTTTG
>JAIRYY010000247.1 GCA_031267485.1 Tannerella sp. | reverse complement strand
TAACAGCTATGAAAATTTCAAGACGTGAATGGTTAAAATTGAGTGGCGGCGCGGTTATTGGCGCATCGCTTCCGCGTTCGTTAATGGCATTGGCGACAGAAGAACCGCTGATACGCGACATCGAAGCGCCGATGTTTAATATCCCCGGACAGATTTCTTCTCCGGCAATCATTGAATCGGTCGAACTGTTGAAGAACGGTCCGAATTATTTTGTGCGTACCCGCTCGAAAGACGGCGCGGAGGGGCTGGTCGGGACAAAGCAGATTGCGGAATTTATTCCGATTTTCCAGAAACTGGTGGCGCCGCATTTCATCGGCAAGGATGCCCGTGATATTGAATCGCTGGTTGATTCGGTTTACCGGGCGAATTACAAACTGGCGGGTATTCCGTTTTGGTGTCCGGTGGCATACGTCGAACAAAGCCTGTTGGACATGCTGGGAAAGATGGCGGGAAAACCGGTATACGACCTGTTCGGCGGGGCATCCCGTAACGAAATTCCCATTTACCTCTCCGGCTCCGATCGTGTGCTGACGGCCGAAGAGGAGGTCGAAGTGTATGTTCGCGGCATGGCCGAGACCGGCGCCAAAGCGGTTAAGTTTAAGATCGGGGGGCGTATGAGCCGCAATCTCGACGCCTACGAGGGGCGTACGGAAAAACTGCTTCAACTTGCCCGCAAGAAATTGGGTGATGAGACATTCCTGGCGGCCGACGCCAATGGCTCGTACGATGCAAAAAAGGGAATCGAAGTCGGACGGATGCTGGAAAGTCTGGATTACAGGTTTTTTGAGGAGCCTTGTCCATGGGAAAATCTGTCGGAAACGCAGGCCGTCGCAGAAGCGCTGAATATCACGGTTGCCGCCGGCGAACAGGATTCGAGCCTGTGGCGCTTTCAATGGATGCTGGAAAACGGAGTGATGAAGATCGCCCAGCCCGACATCAATTATAACGGAGGACTGATTCGTGCAAAAAGAGTCGCCCGCATGGCGGAGAAATCGGGCAGGACGATCGTGCCCCACAACACCCAGACCGGACCGACATCCGTGAATATCCTGCAATTTGCCGCCTGTACGGAAAACGCCACGCCATACATGGAATATCCCTGGCGCAAACCCCAGACATTCCCCGCATGGTATAAGCCTGATTTCAAGATAGTGGACGGAAAGATCAGGGTTCCCGCCACGCCCGGAATGGGTTTGGAGATAGACCCCGATTATATAAGGCAGGCAACCTCGATTGCAAAAATTGCCCCGTCCACAGCGGGAAATTCTTCGGCGTCATGATAATGAAATAAATCCGGCGGCAAGGTTCGATGCTTATGAGTTTTTCAAATACCCGTTACGGGAAATTATTACTGATTTCCCTTGTGGGAGTCCTTATATGGTTTGTCCCGCATCCTGAAACAGTGGAACCGCAGGCATGGCATCTTTTTGCCGTTTTTGTGGCAACGGTTTTAGGATTGATTCTTGCGCCATATCCGCTGGGCGCAATTGCCCTGACGGGGATAACGGTGGCTGTCGCCTTCAAACTGCTGACGATAAAAGATGCGTTGTCCGGTTTTTCATCTTCAAGCATCTGGATTATCGCCTGCGCTTTTTTTATTTCGAGGAGTTTTATTAAAACCGGCTTCGGACGCCGTATCGGTTATTTGTTTATTGACAAACTTGGCCATAATGCCCTGGGCCTTGCTTACGGACTGGTATTCACGGATTTGATATTTGCCCCGGCCATGCCTTCCACAACCGCGCGCTGCGGAGGTATTCTCACGCCGCTGTTCCGCTCCATTTCCGAGGCGTATGAGTCGACGCCGGAGAAAGGCACCGAGCGGCGCATAGGCGCTTACCTGATACAGTGTATTTTCCAGTGTAATGCCATAACATGCGCCATGTTCGCGACATCTATGGCGGGCAATCCCATAGCCGTAAACTTTGCATCCGAAATGGGAATAAAAATCACGTGGATGGACTGGGCCGTGGCGGCTGTTGTGCCGGGATTGATCCTGTTGCTGGTTATACCGCTCCTTCTCTACCGGTTCTATCCGCCGGAATTGAAGCGCACGCCGGAAATGAGGAAAGTGGCGGCGCAAAAGTTGCGCGAGATGGGTAAAATGTCCCGCGACGAATGGACGGTACTGCTTGTTTTTATCGGATTAGTGTTCCTGTGGGCTTCAGGAGCTGCGCTGAATATCGACGCGACATGGGTTGCATTTGCCGGCGTTGTCGTTCTCCTGCTTACAGACACACTTTCCTGGGACGACGTCCTGTCGGAAAAAGAAGCCTGGCATACCGTCGTATGGTTTGCCGTGCTGATCACGCTTGCCGGACAGCTGAACAGGCTGGGATTCATTTCATGGTTTGGAACGGCCATTGGCGATTACGTTGACGGAATGAGCTGGTACGCTGTGACCGGCATTTTACTGCTTGTTTATTATTACAGCCATTACATGATGGCAAGCGGCATTGCGCATATCAGCGCCATGTATTCGATCTTCGTCTCCGTGGCAATCTCTGCGGGCGCTCCTCCTTTGCTGGCGGCCTTAATATTCGGCATGTTCGGCAACCTGTACATGGCTACCACGCACTATTCGGGCGGTCCTGCTCCGATTCTTTTCGGATGCGGTTACATTCCCGTTGCAAAATGGTGGAAAATCGGATTCCTGATGAGTCCGGTTGTAATCTTGCTGTGGGTACTGTTGTGCTGCGTCTGGTGGAATATCTGCGGGTTATTATGAATTTATTATTTATCAGATTAACGTTTTATGAAGAAAGTGATTTTTATTATGAGTATGTTTCTTTTTTTCGCATGCGGCGCAAAAAAAGAGGCGGAATGGTTTGACCGCGGAGAATGGAAGAATGGCATACGCCGGCATTTGGCGAACGCCCCGGATGTCCGGCTGTTTTATGAGCAGTATCACAAACGTCCCGATTTGTGGAAAGCCGCGTTTGAGTACCTGAAACAGGACTTGACGGCCGTCAAAGCGGGAAGCTATGATCTCGGCGACGGCATGAGGGCTAACATCACGGAGTATTACACCAAACTGCCGGAAAAAGCCAGGTGGGAAGTTCACCGGAAATGCATTGATATCCAGTACGTAATTTCAGGAACGGAAAAAATCGGCTACAAATTGCTTGAAGACTGCATTTTGCCCGGCGATTACAGTCCGGAAAAGGATGTTCAGCTTTTCGACGAACAGGAAGGCCATTACGGTATCGGCACGCAGGAAAATATTTTCATCTTTTTCCCGACAGATGCCCACCGCCCGTCGCTGCGGATATCCGATGCCGGATATGTAAAAAAACTGGTACTCAAAATACCGGTTGCGGAGTAGTCCTGTGGAAAACAAAAACGGGAGACTGTCCGAAAACAGCCTCCCGCTAACATGAAAACTTAAAAAAAAAATGGTGTCTTACTGTTCTTCCGTCGGCGAGATCAGTTTGTATCCCTTTCCGTGGATGTTGATGATTTCGATGTCCGGATCGTCTTTCAGCAGTTTACGGAGTTTCGTGATGTAAACATCCATACTGCGTGCGTTGAAATAGTTGTCGTCCACCCAGATCGTCTTCAGCGCATAGTTGCGTTCAAGCACTTCGTTGACGTGGGCGCAGAGCAGACTCAGCAGTTCACACTCTTTCGTGGTAAGTTTTGTCACCTTATCCTCGATCGTCAGCGTCTGTTTCTGGGTATCGAAACTGAACCTGCCAAGTTTGTAGGATGCCACGTCCTTCAATTTTTTACCTTTCACACGGCGCAGGATCGCTTCGATACGCAGCAGTAACTCTTCCATACTGAACGGTTTGGTGATATAATCGTCCGCGCCGATTTTAAATCCGTCCAGTATATCTTCCTTCATCGTCTTGGCGGTGAGGAAAATAATCGGAATCTCCGGATTGATGGACCGGATTTCCTGAGCCAGCGTGAAACCGTCTTTCTTCGGCATCATGACATCCAGCACGCACAAGTCGTATTTCTCCTTTACAAAACCTTTATAACCGGCGTCGCCGTCGGAAAAAAGATCGGTTGCATACCCTTTTGCCTGTAAGTATTCTCTTAAAAGCATTCCTAAATTCTCATCGTCTTCACAAAAGAAGATTTTCAATTGTTCTTCCATAACTGTTAATTTTTAATTGTTGGTAATGTTATAATAAATGTAGTCCCAATATTTCCCAAACCGTTTTCAGCGCGTATGGATCCGTTAAGATCTTCCGCCACTTTCCGCACATAGGCAAGTCCCAGCCCGAACCCTTTCACATTATGCACGTTTCCTGTCGGAACGCGATAAAAACGGTCGAATATTTTCTTGAGATTTTCCTTTTTCACTCCTATCCCATTGTCTTCGATAGAGATGATTACTTTATCTCCCTCATTGCGCGTACGCGCCATAAGGAGCAGCGGCGCTTTTTCGCGGCGGTACTTGACGGCATTGTCCATCAGGTTGAACAGCATGTTGGTGATATGCATTTCGTCAGCCAGTACGGTTGATTTTTCAGCCTGCAGGTCAATGTCTATCGTCCCGCCCGATTTTTCCACTTTTATTTTAAACGTATTTGCAATACCTGCTATCAGGTCGTTTATATCAAGCTCTTTAAGCTTGAGGGTCGCTTTCTGGTTTTCAAACAGTGACATCTGAAGCACTTTCTCGACGAGGAATCCAAGTCGCTTCGTCTCGTCGTTTATCACCGTGGAGATATGTCTGAAAACTTCGGGACTTTTCGATATGTCGGCATCTTTCATCATCTGTACGGCGATGGAGATGGTCGATACGGGCGTTTTCAGTTCGTGCGTCATGTTGTTGATAAAGTCGTTCTTCATTTCCGACAGCTTTTTCTGGCGGAAAATCGTGAAAATCGTTATCGCGAACGTGATGAGCAATATGATGGAGAATATGATGGACGGTACAAGGAATGACACCGACTCCGACAGGTAATCGCCTTTTGTGGGGAAATACACCTTGATGTAGTTGTGTTTTGAAGGCGGGTCGCCCGGAAAGATGACCTGCGTTATGATTTCCGAGCTTTTCGGGCTTTTCGTCAACATTTCGCTTTGATATACGACCTGTTCGCTGTTGCTTACCACCATTAAAACGAAAGGCAGATTCAGTCCGTTGTTCACAAATTCCGTCTTAATTGCGTTCTGCAGCGATTTGAAGTCGACGCGTTTCTCTATGGGCGTCAGGTATCCGGTCTGCGTAAGCCAGAAAACGACATCGTCCAGTATTGCCTTCTGGCGGAAATAACGCTCTTTCGTGTCATTCTGCAGTTTTTCCGACGTTTCAATAATGGTGGATTTCGACGTCTTCTCCTGCGGCCTCTGCATGCGCTGGCTGGTCACTTCTATTTCCTCGATACTTTTAATAGACCCGCTGGAATCCTGTTCCATCAGCTGATGCATCTTGATACGGTGACTTATATTCTGCTGGTCGGGCGGATTTTTGTACATGAAATCATGCCCCCGCACATTCTCAAGGGATATGCGGGTCTCTTCGTATTCCAGTTCGCGCGATACCTTTTCCAGGCTGCGCCTTACGGTCGATTCAAACTGTTCGTTATTTGCCTTGAATATGGTTATGACGTACTGGACCTGCAAAAAAAGCAAACCAATAAAGGCAAATGCCATTACCCCCGTCAGCATCCAAATCATCGACTTTTTCATTCCTGCGTCTCTCCTTAATTTTAACAAAACAAAGAACGTATAAATTGGCTTAATATTTATACAAAAAAAGTGAAAATAACAGCCCCCGATTGTTAATTATCACTTATGAAGTGGCATCGCCAATTCAAAACAGTAATGATTTCAATTCGCATATAATATTTATATACAGCATACTGCATCCGTTTTTCGGAAGCTGCGACAATTGTTAAAGAAAGTGTATCGAATAAAAATATTCGGACGGCCTGTTTGTATAAAACTTCAAATTTTGCCTGAAATGTTAATCACGCAACTTTATCTTTCGTGCTGATTCATTCAGATTCATTCAGATTCGGGACCCGCCGGGCGGCGGGGACGATGGTCGGAAATTCCCCGTTAATCAGACAATGATGAACGACATGACGGGTCCTTCCGGCCCTTCCTTCCCGTGCGGGTTGGTGTAGCGTGCAAAGAGACAGGCTTGCTTCGCGAGGTATTTTTCTCCGAAACGCACCTCGTGGTGACATGTCGACGAGAAGCCTTCGAACCGGAATGTTTCCCTCGGAGGCGCGGGTTGCCCCAGTTCGACGACGGCCGAATAGAGATTATTGCCGGCGGCATTGTCGGGACGTTTCTTTTTGCCCGTAGTCCCGTTTTCGACGATGACGTCATACTCGCAGTAGCCTTTGCGGCTAACTGTAATTTCGCAGCATTCCGCCGGTATGCCTGCAGCCGTGGGCGTGCTGTCGTGCGGGAATATGCCATAGATTTCCCTGTCGGCAACACTTATGTTGTCATTAAGGCGTATGGTCTTGTTCAGGAAAATGCGCCATTGCTTTTCGAGCGCTTTCCATGCGGCATTACGGGCGTCGCGATTGCCCTTGGTTGCCGTTGCCGGATTTGCACATAACGCCTCCAGATTGATGAATGCAGTATAGAGCGGCGTAATCTTTGCAAATTCGACAGCGTCTATTTTGTAAATGTTTATGTTCTTCATCGTCACATCATAAGCATTCCTGATGTACTCGACGAATCCGCTGATAGTTTGCGGTATAATTGTCTTTCTTGACATGGCTATATTTTTTTTTGTTGATAATACCGTTTTATATTCTCTTTCCAACTTATTTCCCTGCAGCTGTTTTTTATTTCCCTGCAGCTGTTTTTATTTTCCCTGCAGCTGTTTTTCTTTTTCCTGCAACTGTTTTTTGTTTCCCTGCATCTATTTTTATTTTTCCTGCAGATGTTTTTTGTTTCCAGACAGATGTTTTTATTTTTCCTGCAACTGTTTTTCTTTCTTCTGCAGCTGTTTTTTGTTTCCCTGCAACTGTTTTTATTTTTCCTGCAGCTGTTTTTTGTTTACAGGCAGTTGTTTTTCTTTTCCCGACGATTGTTTTTTATTTCCAGGCAATTGTTTTAAAGAAATAATGCAAAGATAAATAATATAAACCGACTTTCTTCCAATTATATACTAAATAACGTAAAACAAATAATATATAATGGTTATAAGCATATTGAAGTATACGATTTGTCCCATCCGGACAAGGCTCACATGTCGCCCGTCCCGTATGGGACGGAATGTCGGTAGACAACGCCGGATGGCGGTCAAACCCCGTCCCGTATGGGACGGAATGTGATTGGTTGGTTTTGTTCCACATTCCGTCCCATACGGGACGGGGAAGGTGGTGTGAGAGGGCGTTTTCTACCAACATATTGTCCCATCCGGGACAAATCGTGTACTTCAATATGCTTATAACCATTATATATTATTTATTTCACGTTACTAACCATTAATCGCCAACCCTTGTGGGCGCCCTTTGCGGGCGCCCACAAGGGGCGCCCCTACATCGCCAACCATTAATCACCAACCATTAATCACCAACCATTAATCACTAATCACTAACCACTAATTTCAGAGCGTGATTTTGAATACCCATGAATAATCGTTCTTGCGGTTGCCGTAGAGCGATTCGGGAATACGAATCGACATGTCGTACTGATAGGAACTCTTATTCGTCAGGGCCGTCCATTCCAGGTCGATATGTTCGGCGCCGAGGAGGGTTACTTTGGCGTGTTGGCTCGGATCGAGGGAGTTCAGTATCAGTTCCTTTTCCGGGAAATCGGTACAGATAGCGTACACTGTTTTGCCGTCCTTGCTCTGCGTGAAGCGGATTTTGCCGTCGTTCTGGCTGCTGACGAGCCAGGGACGCGAGCCGTAGATGGCCTCCCCGTTTATCTTGAGCCACTTTCCTATTTCGAGCAGGCGCCGTTCCTGCATTTCGGGCAGGGCGCCCTTGCCATCGAGGTTGACGATGAGCAGCAGGTTGCCGTTTTCACTGACCGTACGCGTAAAAAGGTCGATGAACTCATCCACCGGAAGCACGTTTTCCTCCGTGTCCTCCCGGTGGTATCCGAACGACTGACTGATTCCGCGGTTTTCCTCCCAGGGATGCATCACTTTCATTTCGTCGGGAATCGAATGATACTCACTGCAAAAGAAGTCGCCTATTTTGTGACGTGAACGTCCGTTGCGGTCGTTGAGCGCCACTTCCTTGCGTCCCTCGGCGCGGTTGTAGAAATAGGAAATGATGTCGGGCGTATGCAGTTCTTCCATCGGGCTGTCCCATTCGCCGTCGAACCAGAGGATGTCGGGGTCGTACATATCAATAAACTCCCTGGCCTGCGGCACGAGGTAATCGGTGAAGAAATCGCCGTCGATGATATATTTGCCGCTCATCATGTTTTTGATACCCTCCGGTTCCCAATCCAGGATTCGTTGGGCAATACCCCAGCGGCGGATTTTTTTCTCGCCGTTGAAAATTATCGGCGTGCGCCATTCCTCGACGGAGAAATAGAAGCCGAATTTCAGTCCGAGCCGGTTACATTCGTCCACCAGCGGGCGGACGAGGTCCCGGCGCGGCCCCATGTCCATCGCGTCGCGTTCGGTGTAGCTGCTTGGCCACAGGCAAAAGCCGTCGTGATGCTTGCAGAAGGGAATCACATATTTCATTCCGGCTTCGGCGGCAATTTGCATCAACTTTTCGGGCTGATAATTTTCGGCGGTAAAGAGCGGGATGAAGTCGTCCGGCATAAAGTTTTCGCCCCAAGTTTTGGCGTGATA
>JAIRYY010000232.1 GCA_031267485.1 Tannerella sp. | reverse complement strand
GAATAATCTTCCGGCTCTGTCAGCGTCTTCCGGCTCTGAAACAGGCCGCCTGTTGCCGGTATGATTTTATAGCCTTTTTCCGTGGCGTAGACAGCCCTCGTTGCCGCAACATTCGCCGTTCCGGTTGGTTCGCGGGCTTGAATCCCAGCCCGTCGTGACGTTCGGATAATAGGGGACCGGGTATTCCTTTTCGACGCGCTCCCAGTGTTCCATGTACCTGTCCCTCACGAGGTTGTAGTCCGTCTGAACCTGCGGCAGACCGAAATGATAATGCTGGCGGCTGATGGGCAGTCCGGTCGTGTCTCTCGTGTGATAGTCCGGGAAATAATAGCAGGCAACGGTGATTTCGTCTGTGCCGTTCCCGGCCTCATGCCCGCACGATGCGGGGAATATCGCTGCAAGCAGACAGATATTTGCGATGTTTCTCATTGTTTCTATTCTTTTTTATTGATGAAACTTAAATATTCCGCAAATACACAAATAATTGCGAGGTTATTTATTGATTTCACTCCTTTCCGTTCTGTATTCATGCAAATATATGGATAAAAAATTGCGAAATGATTGCCGGATTGAAAAAATGTACTATTTTTGTTTCCTAAAAAAAATCACAGCACAGTAATGAAGATGAAAAGACTTATGGTTTTCGCGGGTATTATACTGGCAATCGTTCCGGTTGCGACCGTTACATACCGTCTGGTGAACGTCACCCCTCCGGACGGAACATCCGGAGACGCGCAGGTTATCGCCATTTTCAATGACGCTTCGTGCTCGCTGTGCCATCGGCAGAACAGTAAACTCCCGTTTTATACCGGTTTCCCGATTGTGGGGAACATCATGAGAAATGGAGAAAACAGAGGTTTCCTGCGTTTCGATATCGGGGAGAGCATTGACAGGATAAACCGTGGAGAAGCTGTGAACGAAACAGTTCTCGCAAAAATGGAAATGGCA
Organism: Tannerella sp.; assembly: GCA_031267485.1. GTDB lineage: Bacteria > Bacteroidota > Bacteroidia > Bacteroidales > Tannerellaceae > Tannerella. The sequence goes on along the minus strand of JAIRYY010000232.1, from coordinate 1,681 downwards.
ACCGTCACCCGGCCAAACATGCCGCCGGCCGGATATTTCCTTACCCGCTGGGGGTCGTCCATCACGTCCGCCAAACGGGAAATACTGCGGGAATGGATAGCCGGTCACCGTGAGAAATTTTATCCGAATCCCCTCGCCGCCGACCGCTTCAGGAACGAACCCGTACGCCCGCTTCCGGCTTCAATCCCCGTAGACGAAAGGATAGCCGCACTCGGCAAAAAACTGTTCCACGACACTCGCCTGTCGCACGGCAGCACGATATCCTGCTCTTCGTGCCACAACCTGAACACGGGAGGAGCCGACGGCCGGCAGTATCCGGAAGGCATCGACCGTATTCTCGGCCGCGTAAACACTCCGACTGTCTTCAACGCCTGTCTCAACGGCTCGCAGTTCCGGGACGGACGCGCCCCCGACCTGAAAACTCAAACGGCGGAACACCTTGCCGACCCGCTGGCAATGAACGCCGTACCGTTCGACCGTATCATGGAAAAACTGCTGAATGACGGGGACTTGAAACAGTCTTTCGACCGGCTGTATGAGGACGGCATGACCGCATCGTCCATCGCCGACGCCATCGAATCATTCGAAAAAACGCTCCTGACCCCGGATTGCCGTTTCGACAGATATCTCAGGGGCGAAACCGGCATACTCGACGAATCCGGGATACGGGGCTATGAGATATTCAAATCGAACAGATGCGCCACCTGCCATGCCGGCGTCATACTTGGCGGACTGTCACACGAACGCATGGGCATCCATGGGGATTATTTCAAAGACCGCGGCTGGGAAATCACCAAAGAGGACCTGGGCCGTTTCAACCAGACGTCCCGCAAAAACGACCGTTACCGCTTCAAAGTCCCCGGACTGCGCAACGTAGCCCTGACAAAACCCTATTTCCACGACGGAAGCCGGCAGACGTTATACGACGCCATCAAAACCATGGGGACTTACCAGTCCGGCCGTTCATTAAAAGACAGCGAAATCAGGGCCATCACATCTTTCCTCGAATCCCTCACCGGCGAATATGAAAAATAACACCTTGCCGGACGCGGTTTCAAAGCGACTCAGTGTCTGTCCGAAAAAGCATAAACATCAGAAAGGTGAAAGAAGTTCGCTTCTCTTTGTTCATATGTCAAAGCTCATTACTGTTGTAATACGCGGTTAATACGCGCTACTTAAACTCTTCCGGGTAAAATTTCCTCTCTCGTTTTACCATAACTTTACTGCTTTTTTATTATTCGTGTTTTGCATAGCTACTTCAGACAAGACAGAAAAGAGTGAAGCAAAGAAAATATTCGCCCGCTTGCGAATATCAGAAATAAGACATATCTTTGTCCCAAATTAGTACACATTCAAATATTTACGATTATGTTAATAGTTAGCAGCAGGGAGTTCCGGGAAAATCAAAAAAGTTATCTCGACAAAGTGGATGCCGGCATGGAAATCCTTATTCAAAGAGGTAAAAAATGCTCTTATAAAATCGTTCCTGTCAGAGATGATGATACGTTAATGAGCAAAGATGAATTTTTCGCTAAGATAGACCGCGCCCTGCAGGAAGCAAAGGAGGGGAAAGTTACTAAAATTAAATCAAAAGAGGAATTGATATCTTTTTTAGATAGCTTATGATTTACGAAGTTGATTTTACGGAAGATGCAAAAAACGACATCGCCTGCCTGAAGCG
>JAIRYY010000151.1 GCA_031267485.1 Tannerella sp. | reverse complement strand
CAGTCGGATAGGGAAAAATTGTCCATTAAAAAAAAACCGGAAATAATTTGGCGGTTATTTCCGGGAGTATTACTTTTGCCCCGGTTATAAAAAAAATACCGGGTTATATTTTCAATCATAGCTTTAACAGTTCAGGATTAAGGAATACGAATGTAAATATCGACACAGGTCAGCATTAGGCAGGGCTTGGCAGATGTTTGCAGCGTGTTCTTTGACTTATTGGACACCCCTCCGAAAGTAAGCCGCGGAGGGAGACGGGAGGAACTCGAAACTGTTTTTCCCCATTCGCATCGTTTTTTGTTAATCGGGGGAACTGCTGACGCATCCCCACGAAGAATCCATTTTTAACTTTCAACTAAACAGCCGCCGCGGATTATTTTCCGTGCGGCCGGTTTTTTTTATTTACTAACTCCAAAATTATACTGCTATGATTGATAATACAAACAACACCAAAATTCACGATAAAGAGATTGAAAAATTACTCGGCAATTTTACCGGATTCAATCCGGATGAAACGGACGCATCTTCCGGCTGTGAAATCTCCATTGGCGGCAAGCCCTGCCGGCTGATACCCTGCCGGAGCAACGGGACGAAATACATGATCCCGTTCGCAACCGCCTGCGATTACACATTCGAGACAATGACGCCTGAAATAAACTGCCGGGACATTAGCGAAAACAGGCTCTGTTTCCGTAAGCCCGGCGACGATTTATCCTTCCGCGTTTTGTTCGACTCCGTTTCCTGCGGGGAAAATGAGACCCGGTATAAATCTGTTTTCGTACTGCTTTATAAGCAGGGGACAGGCATGCCCGTGGCGACAATGTCCGGCTGTCCCGACGATGAACGCGCAGGCTTTAATTTCCGGGATGAAATGGGGGAATTGCCGGTCGGCGACTATTTCATGCTGGTAAGCAACATGGCGCCCGGAGAAAGCAGCCTGTTTGATTCGATGGGAGGTAACGCGCGTTTCTCCTTCCGCATCCTTCCCGACGGGGAGACGATGAGGCATCCCCGAATCGTGGAGTTCGGCGTGACGCGCCGCCTCCGCGACGACTGCGCGTATTCGTCGGGAAGCATCGTTTTCCGTTTCGTGCCGGACAGCCCCGTAAACGATGCGGATGAATACGCCGTCTCCTGTTTCAACGCGGATTTGCGGCTGATGGGGAAGCAGAGGTTTACGGGAAACGCCGCCTGCCGCCGGAACCGGGAGATGCGGCTGAAAGTAAACGCCGGGTATATCTGGATGCCCGGACCGTACTTCTGCATCCTGGAGCATAACGGCGACCCTTTTTACAAAGTCGGTTTCACGGTAACGAAAAAGTCCGTGGACGAATGTGCCGGGGAATATGTCGGGAAGAATACTGCGGAATACGTTCTCGTCAAATACCTCGAAAACGACTCCGCGCCCTGGAAGGACATGGCGGATATGACGGGCGTTACGTCCATAAGGCGCAAACTGATGGAATGTGGCCGCAACGGCATACTCAACCGACTGCGCGAGCAGCGCCGGCTGAGTCGCGTGGAATGTAACGCCAATTACATCTGCGTGGATAACGGCTCCGCGGCCGGTATGGAAAGACTGCTGCGCAACTTTGCCGGCATCGTGAGCAGTTCGTACAGCTTCAGGTACGTTGACTGCGCCCGGCTGACGGAGGCGAAGAACACGGCCGACTCTTATGAAGACACCACCTGCCTGCCGGACAATATCTGTCACACGGTCACCTGTCTCTCCAACCCCGGCAGCCTGCTGTCCGGCAACGGCAGCGTCATACTCCGGCGGATTGAGGAGAAACTGCGCCGGTCGGACGAATGGGCGCTGTACCTCGCGGGCACGGCGGCTGAAATCTCGCTGCTGTTTGAGACGTGCCCTGCCCTGACGCGCTATTTCCCCGACGGGAACAGGATTGAAAGGGAACGCAGCAGCGTGGCGGAACTCGTGCACTGCCTGCAGATGAAACTCACGAAGCAGCGCCTCGTCCTTACGGCGGAAGCGGAAAACAGGCTGGCAACATCCATGCTGGAGGCGAGCGGCGCCGGCAGGTTCGCCCGGTGGAACGAAGACAGCGTGACGGATTTCATCGGGAAGGGAATCCTGCCCCGTTTCCGCAACCGCATCCTGGCGGCGAAGCATGTCTCCGACTGCAGCCTCACGGCGATAGAGGCGGAAGACGTCGAGACGGACAGGGTCGGCGACAGCGGCAACTCATTCGACGAAAGCATGAAAGCGCTGAATGAAATGGTTGGTCTTGCAAACCTGAAACGCACCATTTCGACCACCTTCAACCGGGTGAAATTCGACGCCCTCCGCCGCGAAATGGGGCTCCGCACGCATGACAGCGGCTCTCATCACATGATTTTCACGGGCAATCCCGGAACGGGCAAAACGACGGTCGCCAGGATGGTGGGGAAGATATACCATTCCCTCGGACTGCTCTCCGTCGGAGACGTGATCGTGACGGAGCGCGGACGCATGGTGGGCAGTTACATCGGCCATACGGAGAAAAACATGCAGGCCATACTGGCCGGCGCCCGCGGCAATGTGCTCTTTGTAGACGAGGCCTACTCGCTGTGCAACGGCGTCCATGACCGGCGGGATTTCGGTTATCGCGCCATCGAATGTCTGCTGACGGTTATGGCGCAGAAAAATCCCGACATGCTGGTCATCTTTGCCGGATATGAAAGGGAAATGGAGGCGATGATGCAGATGAACTCCGGCCTGAAGGGGCGCTTCCCGTACACGTTCCACTTTGAGGACTACTCCGCGGAAGAGCTGATGCAGATAGCGGAAAACCTACTGAACGGGGAAGACTATCAGCTTACCGGCGAAGCCCGCTCGTTCATGCAGTCCACCGTCGAGGAAACCGTTGCCCGGAAAGACGTCAATTTCGGCAACGCGCGCTGGGTAGGACAGTACGTCTCCAACGGAATAATCCCCGCCATGGCCGACAGGCTGATAAATGGCCATACCCCCGTCGGCCCGGAGAGCTTCCGGCTGATTGAAACGTCCGACGTCGAAACGGCCTGGCGGAAATTTGAAATCCGCCCCTCACATTCGGACAGCCGGCGGAACCGGGTGGGATTCATCACCGGAAACTGAGAAAGGTTTGCATAATTAAAAATGAAAAGGGTAATTACCCTTATGGCAAAATCAATCTGAAAAATAAAAAGGGTAATTACCCTTAAGGCAAAATCAATCTGAAAAATGAAAAGGGTAATTACCCTTAAGGCAAAATCAATCTTAAAAATAAAAAGGGTAATTACCCTTAAGGCAAAACAAGTCGGAAAAATGAAAAGGGTAATTACCCTTAAGGCAAAAACAGTTTGAAAAATGAAAAGGGTAATTACCCTTAAGGCAAAACAAATCTGAAAAATGATTTGCACTTAAGAGCGAAAGGCAAAATCAATTGGAAAAATGATTTGCTCTTCGGAGCGAAAGGCAAAATCAATCGGAAAAATGATTTGCTCTTCAGAGCGAAAGGCAAAATCAATTGGAAAAATGATTTGCTCTTCGGAGCGAAAGGCAAAATCAATTGGAAAAATGATTTGCACTTCGGAGCGAAAGGCAAAATCAACCGGAAAAATGATTTGCACTTTAGTGCGAAAGGCAAAATAAGTTTTAAAAACACTTCGGATATTTACGCTTAATGCAAAATAAATCGGAAAAATGAAAATGGTAATTACCCTTGAGGCAAAACAAGTCTTAAAAATGAAAAGGGTATTTACCCTTAAGGCAAAACTAATCGGAAAAATGAAAAAGGTAATTACCCTTAAGGCAAAACTAATTGTAAAAATGAAAAGGGTAATTACCCTTAAGGCAAAACTAATCGGAAAAATGAAAAGGGTAATTACCCTTAAAGCAAAACTAATCGTAAAAATAAAAAGGGTAATTACCCTTAAGGCAAAACTAATCGTAAAAATGAAAAGGGTAATTACCCTTAAGGCAAAAACAGTCATAAAAATGAAAAGGGTAATTACCCGAAAGACAAAATCAGTCGGAAAAACGTTTCGGGTAATTACCCGAAAGACAAAATCAGTTGGAAAAACGTTTCGGGTAATTACCCGAAAGGCAAAATCAATCGGAAAAACGTTTCGGGTAATTACCCGACAGGCAAAATCAATCGGAAAAACGTTTCGGGTAATTACCCGAAAGGCAAAATCAACTGTAAAAACGTTTCGGGTAATTACCCGAAAGACAAAATCAACCGGAAAAACGTTTCGGGTAATTACCCGAAAGGCAAAATCACCCGGAAAAACGTTTCGGGTAATTACCCGAAAGGCAAAATCGGCTGGAAATGCCGGATTTCACATCCTGTGTTTTCATACGCAAGTCCGGCAACAGGAAATTACCGGTAACATCCGCGCCTGCCGGCTTTACGGGGATGCTATCATTTATTTACAGAGCCTTGTGTGGAACGTTTTTCTGCGGACATTCCCCCTGTGCGCGGTATTGTTCCGTCGCAATGCGGCAAAAAAGACAATAAAATGCGACAATTTGGAATGTACCCGCTTCCCCCTTCTTTTTTGTGACTTTATGATTTTTTTTATATCTTGCGCCCGTTTTCCGGCCATCTGCCGTCGAACAGACCGATTAATTGACAATTTAAAATATAATCAGATGAAACACCTGTTGCTGCTTACCGTTTTCGCGCTCGTTTCGTGCGTGGAAAAACAGGAACCGGAGGCTGTCCGGGCAAACCAGCCATGCATGAGACTGTGGTATGATGCACCTGCCGCGGAATGGATGACATCCGCCCTGCCGATTGGCAACGGCGAACTTGGCGCCATGTTTTTCGGAAGCGTCGAAAAGGAGCGGATACAGTTCAACGAAAAAACGCTCTGGTCCGGCAGCCCGGACATAAGGGGGAGCTACCGGAATTTCGGCGACCTGTACCTGGAGTTTCCCGGCCATGATTCGTATTCCGGCTACCGGCGCGAACTGAATCTCGACGAGGCTATCGGCCGGGTAATCTACAAAACGGGCGATATTCCGTTCACGCGCGAATATTTCGCAAGCCGTCCCGACAGTGTAATCGTCATGCGCATCAGCGTGCCGGACAGGCGGCAGATACTCGATTTCTTTGTGAACCTCGCCGACGCCAACGGCGGAACGACGACCGTTTCCGAAAACGAAATTGTCATCAGCGGCAAACTCGACCTGCTCTCGTACGAAGCCCGGATACGCATCCTGAACAAAGGCGGCATACTGACGCCGGAAAAGGAACAGATCGCCGTTCATGACGCATACGAGGTGATGCTGCTGCTGACCGCCGGGACGAACTACGACCCGGCTTCCGGCAGTTACGTCGGAGAGACGTCCCGGCAGCTGCACGACCGCCTGTCGGAACGCATCGCCTCCGCGGCAGCCAAAACATACGATGAACTGAAACAAAACCACCTGGACGACTACCGGTCGAAATACGGACGGGTCAGGCTCGACCTGGCCGCCGGCGAACCCGACGTGACGACCGATATCCTGCTGCGCGCCAGCCGCGGAAATCCGTACGCCGACATTCTGTGTTTCCAGTACGGACGCTATCTGATGCTGAGTTCTTCAAGGGGAATGAACCTCCCGAACAATCTCCAGGGTATATGGAACGACAGCAATACCCCGCCCTGGCAGTCGGACATCCATACAAACATCAATATCCAGATGAATTACTGGCCGGCGGAAAACACGAACCTCCCCGAATGTCACCTGCCTTTCCTGAATTACGCGGCCACGGAAGCGCTGCGCGAAAACGGTTCGTTCCGGCGGGTGGCGGAAGAAGAAAACCTCCGCGGCTGGGCTGTGCGGACGCAAAGTACGATATTCGGCCACACCGACTGGAATATCAACCGTCCGGCGAATGCCTGGTACTGCATGCACCTGTGGCAGCATTACGCGTACACGAACGATGTCGATTTCCTGCGCGGGACGGCGTTTCCCGTCATGAAAAGCGCCTGCGAATACTGGTTCGACCGCCTGAAGGATGACGGCCGCGGACGGCTGGTTGCTCCCGGCGAATGGTCGCCCGAACAGGGACCCTGGGAGGACGGCGTGGCCTATGCCCAGCAACTGATATGGGAACTGTTCGACAACACGCTGGCATGCACGAAAATCATAGAGGCGGACGCTTCGTTTGCGGCCGAACTGACGGACAAATTCAGCCGGCTGGACAACGGGCTGGAAATCGGAGAATGGGGACAGATAAAAGAATGGAAACTGGACACCGCGAATCTCGACACGGAGGGAAACCGGCATCGCCATCTGTCCCAGCTGATCGCCCTCTATCCCGGCAACCGAATCTCTCCTCTCCGTGACGCAGCGCTGGCGGAGGCGGCCAGAAAAACGCTGGAATCGCGCGGCGACGAGGGCACGGGCTGGAGCCGCGCATGGAAAATAGCCTGCTGGGCGCGCCTGTTTGACGGCGACCGCGCGTATAAACTTCTGAAGCAGGCCCTCCATTATACCGAAATGACATCGCTGAGCATGGACAGCCGGTACGGCGGCGTTTATGCGAATCTTCTGGACGCGCACCCGCCATTCCAGATAGACGGCAATTTCGGCATGACGGCAGGCATTGCCGAGATGCTCCTGCAAAGTAATACGGGTTTCATCCACCTGTTGCCGGCGCTGCCTTCCGCGTGGCCGGCGGGCAACGTCGAAGGCCTGAAAACCGTCGGCAACTTTACCGTAAACCTCAGCTGGACGGAAAGCCGGCCCGTGAACTGTTCCATCCGCTCGGGATCGGGACTCCCCTGCCGCATATACGATGCCGCCGGACGGATAAGGGAAGTGAGAGACGCCGCCGGAAATCAGGTCGCATTCGAAAAAACCGGCGGAAACATCCTGAGTTTCCCGACGGTAAAAAACGGTGAATACAGCCTGTCTTTCCAGCCGTGAAACTTTTACCGTTATTTGTTGCATATATGACGGCCGCCCGTTACCTTTGTGCCGGATAACTAAAAATACAGAACAATGGATATTACACTTGATGCAAAAAAACGTTACACCTATGCCGATTATCTGACGTGGATGGATAATCAGGCCCGTGAATTGCTGGACGGTTTCATCCGCCTGATGTCGCCGGCTCCGACATTGACACACGCGAAAATATCGGGAAGGTTATTCCTGTCTTTCGGGAAATATATCGAAAACAACAGGGGCAAATGCCAGGTTTTTACCGCCCCGTTTGATGTCCGCCTGCCCAAAAAACCGGGAGAGGTGGCGGACGACAAAATCTATACGGTCGTGCAGCCGGACATCTGTATCGTCTGTGACGAATCAAAACTGGACGAACGCGGATGTCTTGGAGCGCCCGATATGATTGTGGAGATCCTCTCGCTGTCCTCATTGAGATATGATCTGAATGAGAAGTTCAACTTCTATGAAGCTTCGGGCGTCAGGGAATACTGGGTCGTAATGCCAAAGGATAAGGGCGTCAGTGTCTTTCTCCTGCAGGATAACGGACAATATGCCAGAGGCATCGTTTATGAGGGAGAAACGGATATTCCCGTAAAAACGCTGCCGGGTCTGACGCTGAACACGGGAACAATTTTCAACGACTAACCGTGACTCTCCCGGCCGGCCGCATCCGTTTTCCGGAGTAATCCATACCCGAAGCGTTTGCCGGAAAATAAAAAGACAGCAGTATGCCCATACTATTCGAAAAAAAGAAACGCGCAAATCCCAATCTTGTCGTAATGCTCGACTGGAACAGATTTCATTCCGATACGTCGCCGACCGACGCCTACTACGTGCGCCTGTGCAACACGGTACTGAAAATCATCCTTCGCTCGGAGTTGAAAACCGACTGCGGCTCTGCGGAGCGAACCATTCGGCTGGCATGTATCCTGACCGCCTATTTCGAAGACGTGATCAGCGAAACGCATATTTTTCACACTTTCACGCAGCAACACCGCGAACTGTACGGACGCTACCTGCCGTTCTTCGACACGACCGAAGACTACGATCCCGATGAGCTGAATCTCTGCGACCTCCATTTTCTCGCGTGGCACGCCCTCTCGCTGTGGCAGAAGGAAGACGACGGCATTATGGTCGACCCGTTTTTCCGGGGACGCAACAGTCCGGTGGCCGCCCTGAATGAAATATACGGACTGTTCGACCGCGAATATGAACGCGCCCCGCAGAACGAAACGATGCAGGATTGCCTCCTCCACCTTCCACACCGTGCCGACGTGGGCGAAATACGAAAACGGCTGGAATTTTTCTCCGACAAATCGTATCTCAATATAATCGAATACGACGGTTTCACCAACCGCACGCTCGCAGAAATGGAGGAAGTCTCTACCGACGAGGACGAGGACGAGGACATTAATGATATTATCGGGAGACAAAGCCTGTATTTCTACGACTCCTGCATGGACTATATTTTCAATCATTATGCTTCGCTGCTGGCGCGCCGTACCGTCAACGAACTGTCCGCCCTGATCGGCCGCGAACATCCGATGTATTCGCTGATAGAGGGCATCTCCACCCGCAAATTCGGATGCTACCGCTTTGTTCGTGAAAAATCGGAGGAAATGATTTTTGAACACATCCCGTCCGGAACGGAAGTCAACGTATCGAAAGAGCATTTGAATATTCGGGACAACCACTTTACAAACCGCCATTCGTACGTGATAATGAGCATCGTGAAATGGGGCGACGCGTGGCAGCAGACAGGTATGGCGATTGTGTCCGCATCAGAGAACAAACCGGGCGAAGACTGGCCCGGCGCATCTGCTTTCGACGACCCGGAAGAAAAAAAACGCCTGATAAAAAAAATGGAAACGGCTTTCCTCAAGGTGAATCACGGAAATCACATCGCTTACCTGAACAGCCTCGAAGAACTGTACGACCTGTACGACCATTTCATCGACGCCACCTTACCGAAGGTGGCGCTAATGTCGAAAAAAAATAAACATTCGCTCCCGGACGGATTGAGAAAATTTGCCGAAAGAGTAAAAGGCATCCTCACACTTTTCTTCAACCCCGCATGCGGGATAGAAATGTACGGATCCGTCACCACCGCAATTGCAGACCCCGGCAACGCCTGTTTCGTCGCCGGAGAAACACTTCCGCTCGAAGACGTTCTCATCGACGAATCCTATTCCAAAGAATTTATCCACTATCTGCTCGACAATGGACTGGTCGCTTTCACCGCCGGAGAAAGCGGAACGAAAACATCCGTCATTCTGGACAATCTGGACTTCCTGTTCAGATACTACAGACCGGAAAATTACCGTACATAGGCCCTTGATATAACTCCAACCCCATTGAGTATGAAACATTTTAAATTATTCCTGCTTTTGTTTTGTCTGCCCGGTTATCTCCCGGCAAACGAAGTGTCCGTCAACTCTCCGGACGGTAAATACCTGATGAAAGTTTTCGACAAAGACAATTATCTTTGGTTTACGGTCAGCTACGGGGGAAAAACGATTATTTATCCGTCCGTCCTCGGAATCAACGGCAGCGG
>JAIRYY010000132.1 GCA_031267485.1 Tannerella sp. | reverse complement strand
GCACGTTTCCCGCGCTCTCGGGAAACGTCCCCGGAGGCTTTCGCAAGCCGGCAAAGTTGCGGTCTCCCTCCCCGTCGCCGGCGAGCGTGGCGAAGCAGTCCGGGCACAGGCGGGGAGCGCGTTCGCCGGTGGCGGGAAAAACATCCCGCATGAGGTATAACTTTTAATTCTTAATTTTTAATTCTTAATTGATTAAAGTTGTTGTATGGAAAATTTAGTAATAGCCGGAGAGGCATTTGGTTCGCGTCTTTTCCTGGGAACGGGGAAATTCAGTTCGAACGACGTCATGAGCCGGGCGATTGAATCGTCGCAGACAGAGATGGTGACGGTTGCGATGAAAAGGCTCGACATGGAGAATAAGGACGACAGCATGCTGCTGCATATCAGAAAGCCGGGGATTCGGCTGCTGCCCAACACCTCGGGCGTGCGCAACGCGAAGGAGGCCGTTTTTGCGGCAAAGCTGGCCCGCGAGGCGTTTGAAACAGACTGGCTGAAACTTGAGATTCATCCCGACCCCAAGTATTTGCTGCCCGACCCGATAGAGACGCTGAAAGCGACGGAGGAGCTGGCGAAACTCGGTTTTGCGGTACTCCCGTACATCCAGGCTGACCCCGTCCTTTGCAAGCGCCTCGAGGAAGCCGGCGCCGCGACCGTCATGCCGCTGGCCGCTCCCATTGGGACGAACAAAGGCCTGTGCACGCGCGATTTGCTGGAGATTATCATCGGGCAAAGCAATATCCCGGTTGTGATTGATGCCGGCCTTGGCGCACCGTCGCACGCCGCCGGCGCAATGGAAATGGGCGCGGACGCCGTGCTCGTCAATACGGCAATCGCAGTGGCGGGCGACCCTGTCGCAATGGCGGAGGCGTTCCGGCTGGCGGTCAGGAGCGGACGTATGGCGTTCGAGGCCGGGCTGGCGGGAGAGGCCGCCACCGCCGTCGCAAGCAGCCCGCTGACGGAATTTTTGAGAACGGAAAATATAAACAGTATGCTTCAATGAAAAAGGAACAGCGAATCAGTTATCCCGCCTCACACAAGATTTATGTGAAGGGGGAAATTCACGGCGTGGAAGTAGGCATGCGCCTGGTGACGCTGACGGATACGGTGAATATCGTGAACGGCGAAAAAGTGACGGAGAAGAATCCGCCGGTAACGGTCTACGACACGAGCGGCCCGTACTCGGACAGGAACGTGGCGATTGACATCACAAAAGGCCTGCCCCGGCTGCGGCAGAAATGGATTGAGGAACGCCGGGACACGGAACGGCTCGACGGCTTTTCCACGCCGTACGGCAACATGCGTCCGGAGGACGGCCGCCGTTTCCCCGCCGTCCACATGCCCCGGCGGGCAAAGGACGGACAGCCGGTAAGCCAGATGTATTACGCCCGGCAGGGGATTGTCACGCCCGAAATGGAATATGTGGCTATCCGCGAAAACCTGCAGAACGGGGAGCTGGGGATAAAAACCGCCATTACGCCCGAATTTGTGCGCGGCGAACTTGCCGCCGGGAAAGCAATCATTCCCGCAAACATAAATCATCCCGAGGCCGAACCGATGATTATCGGCACGAACTTTCTGGTGAAGATAAATGCCAACATAGGCAACTCATCCCTGATGTCGGGTATTGACGAGGAAGTGGAGAAAGCGCTCTGGAGCTGCAAATGGGGTGGCGACACGCTGATGGACCTCTCCACGGGCGCCCACATTCACGAGACGCGCGAATGGATTATACGGAACACGCCGGTTCCCGTCGGGACGGTGCCCCTTTACCAGACGGTCGAGAAGCTGGACGGGAACGTCGAGCGGCTCGACTGGGAGATTTACCGCGACACGCTGATTGAGCAGTGCGAGCAGGGCGTTGACTATTTCACGATTCATGCGGGACTGCTCCGCTCGCACCTGCCGCTGCTGAAAGGCCGCACGACCGGAATCGTCTCGCGCGGAGGTTCCATTATTGCCGGCTGGATGACGAGGCGCCGCGAGGAAAATTTTTTCTACACGCATTTCGAGGACATCTGCCACATACTGAAACAGTACGACGCAGCCGTATCCCTTGGCGACGGTTTGCGCCCGGGCTGTATCAGCGACGCCAACGATGCGGGACAGTTTGCCGAGCTCTCCGTCCTGGGCGAACTCACCCGGACAGCCTGGAAACACCACGTCCAGGTTCTGGTCGAAGGGCCGGGACACGTCCCGATGGACCGGATTGCCGTCAACATGGAGGAGCAGTTGAGGACGTGTCACGGAGCGCCCTTCTATACGCTCGGGCCGCTCACCACCGACATCGCCCCGGGCTACGACCACATAACGTCCGCCATCGGAGCGGCGCAGATAGCCTGGTACGGGACGGCAATGCTCTGCTGCGTGACGCCCAAGGAGCACCTCTCGCTCCCGGACAGGGAAGATGTCCGGGCCGGCGTGGTCGCCTACAAGATTGCCGCCCACGCCGCCGACCTCGCGAAACGTCATCCCGGAGCGCCGTTAAGGGATTATGCGCTGAGCAAGGCCCGCTTCGATTTTCGCTGGCGGGATCAGTTCAACCTCTCGCTCGACCCCGAAAAGGCCCTTGAGTATTACAGAATCGGCCGGCTGGGTGACGACAGCGGACACTGCACGATGTGCGGCCCGCATTTCTGCGCGATGAAGCTGACGAAGGAAATGAACAACTGCATAAAACAGAAACCGGATGAAGTTTAAGGACATACTGGACACATACCCGTGGGAGGAGGTACGGGAGATGATATCCTCCAAAACGTCCGCGGACGTGGAACTCGCCCTGCGCAAGGGCAGGCAGCCGTCGGTCGGCGATTTCATGGCGCTCGTCTCTCCCGCGGCAGCGCCATATCTGGAGCGGATGGCCGCCCTGAGCCGACAGTATACGCAGCAGCGTTTCGGGAAGACGATACAGTTTTACGTGCCGCTGTACCTGACCAATTCGTGCATAAACCACTGTGTCTACTGCGGCTTCAACCACAGCAACGACATCCGCCGCATCATTCTCACGGACAGTCAGGTGCTGCGCGAAGTGGAAGCCATCCGGGCGATGGGCAACTTTCAGCACATCCTGCTGGTCACGGCGGAGAATCCGCGCGATGCCGGCGCCGGCTATATAGAAAACGCCGTCCGCCTGGTGAAACCCCACTTCCCCTCCATCTCCGTCGAGGTGCAGCCGCTGCGGGAGGACGAATACCGCCGCCTGGCGGATGCCGGAATGAACGCGGTATATTGCTATCAGGAAACCTACAACCGGTCGCGGTATAAAACCTATCACCCGAAAGGGATGAAGTCAAAATTCGACTGGCGTCTGGACGGCTTTGACCGCATGGGCCGGGCCGGCGTTCACAAGATAGGCCTCGGCGTGCTGATAGGCCTCGAGGACTGGCGCACGGATGTCACCATGATGGCTCTCCACCTGCGCTATCTGCAGAAAACATACTGGCGGACGAAATACTCGATTTCCTTTCCGCGCATGCGCCCGCACGAAGGCGAGGCGTTCCAGCCGAACGTCGTCATGTCCGACCGGGAACTTGCGCAGCTCATCTTCGCTTTCCGCATCTTCGACCGCGACGTGGAGATAGCCCTCTCGACACGCGAGGACAGCCGTTTCCGCGACAACATGACCACCCTGGGCGTGACCTCCCTGAGCGCCGGCTCAAAAACCGACCCCGGAGGATACGCCGTCTACAAAAAAGAACTCGAACAGTTTGCCATAAACGACAGCCGCACGCCCGCCGAAGTCCTCGCCGCCGTAAAAAAACAGGGCTACGAAGTCGTCTGGAAAGACTGGGACTTGAGTTTAGTGATTAGTGATTAATGATTAGTGATTAATCATTGGCGATGTAGGGGCGCCCCTTGCGGGCGCCCGCAATGATTGGTGATTTCTCCGTATTAAAGGATAGAACCCGTGGGTTCCGGGTCATTTTCTTCGCATTCAATGGTAGAATCCGCAGAATCCGGGGTATTTTTCTACATTTAACGTGAGTTCGACGTAAAGGGCTGTCTCAAAAGTCCCGATTCGTCATTGTAAGGAACGAAGCAATCCCTGCCTGTATCGGCGATTGCTTCGTCGTTCCTCCTCGCAATGACGACGGGATTCGGCTTTTGAGTAGAGACGTAGCGCGCTACGTCTCTACATCGTTCATAGTTCATCGTTTACAAAACTATACAGCGCAAAGTATAAAAATAAAATATGCAAGTATGAAAAATAAATCATATAGTAAAGAAATCAAAGGTCAGAGATATATTGTCAGGCAAGA
>JAIRYY010000106.1 GCA_031267485.1 Tannerella sp. | reverse complement strand
CGTCTTGGCGAGTGGAGCAGCCGCTACGGCTCCAGCGCCACGCGGCGCAAGGAATACATCGCCAAATGCATTAAATACTTCGGCAACCTGCAGGTGGCCGAGTTTGAGATGGAGAGCGGTTCGCTTCATCCGGGCGACGAAGTGCTGATTACCGGCCCGACAACCGGCGCCCTGTTCCTGACCGCAAAGGAAATACGCGTCACCTTGACCCCCGTCCCTGAAACCGTCAAGGGAGAATGTTTCTCCATCAAAACAGACGGCAAAGTGCGTCCGTCCGACCGGATGTACAGGATGATTGAACGTTGAGAATGGATATTCATCCGTTCTCAATTTTCAGTTAAATAAAGGGTTTGTTCGCTTGTTGCGCTCAGGCCGAGGATGCCGGTTCCGCCCTGGACGTTGGACGGGAACGGAATGGGCTGGTACAGGAAGTCTTTCCCTGTTTCATATTCGCTCAGGCCGACCGCTTTCAGATAGTAATACTGTGATTCCGTGATGGCGGACAGGCGTATGGTCAGGCTTCCCAGTCTGCGCATGATTTCGGAGATATAGTAATCGAAATAATAATCCATGCGCCAGCTGACGGTCATGGTGTATGTTCCGTTCAGGTGGGTGTCGTCGAAAATGCAGAACGGGTTTTCCGGCTGGAAAAGCGGGGCGTCGTTTTCGTCAAGATACGGACGCCCCCCGGTCAGCACGAAATCCTCATTGATGATTGGTTTCGGGTAGTTTTCTAATGTCAAGACCGTGTCTTTTCCGGTGATATGCGATAATCCGTACAGGGTATCGCTCGACTGCAACGCCAGACGGTAATAGTTTTTTTCGTCCGGATTGTCGGTGAATGTGATTTTTACGCGCAGGTATCTGTATTCTTCGCCGAACCATATTTTCTTCGTGTAGGTCATCGTGTCGACCCGTTCGATGCGGACGGGCTGCGGGACGACATCTTCGGCCCAGGCGCGACGCTGTCCGTTGCCGTCGCTCGCTTCTATTTTCACTCTGTCGCCGGGAGAGAATTTTACGCCCGTCGTATAGGGATTAGTCCAGGTGTACATGTCGGGAAGATAGGAAGAGGCATCATTCTCGCGGGTGTCGTCGTTGAGCTGTTCTTTCAGTTCACCGTTGATGAGGATATTTATGAGTGGGTTGTCGACCGACGAGACCTGGTCGCGTCCGGTCATGGCCAGGTAAATTCTGTTTCTGTCCGTATCGCAGTCAATCAGCGCGTTCAGAATCAGTTTTGGCGGGTTTTCCTCCATGTCGAAAGGGATTTCGTTCCGGCAGGCCGGAAGACAGGCGACCGCCCATATAATGAAAAATAATACAGTCTGTTTCATTCCGTTTAAAATTTATAGGTGTAGGTGAATGATGGTATGATTGGCAAAATGGTAATCTTTCTTATGACCTGTCGCATCGGCAGATAGCTACTGTTATCTGTTCCGCCGGAAGCGGATTCGTCGTATTCGGCATCCCGGTAGATGAATGTCGGGTTCATCGCATTGTAAACGTTGAAAATGCTTATGTTCCAGATGCGCTCGCCGTACTTTTTCCTTTTGTGAAAATTTATTCCGATGTTCAGCCGGTGACTTGGCGGAAGGCGGTAATTGTTCCGCCCGCTTATGTAATTGGCCTCTGAGACGGAGGTATTGGGCAGGTAACCCTGAGGGGAAGAGATATATATGAACCCGTTGCTGTATTCCGGCGGCTTGATGGTGAATGTTTTTTCCCCGCCGAGCGTGGTTGTTCCCCCGGTGTAAAATTCCCACGAGGCGCCGACGTCGATTTTCTCCGATATCTTATAGTTTGCGGTCAGGTTCACATGGTGGTGGCGGTCGTACTTGTAGGGGAACCATTTCCCCCGGTTGATGCCCGATTCCGGCGGAGCCGTGATAGCTGTACATGTCGCCGTCGTTTGTGCGGACGTCGACGACGGACGAGAGCCGCCCGCCGAAGCGCGACGGGAAACTGCCCTTGAACAGCGTGACTTTTTTGACGGCTTCGGGCGTGAAAACGGAGAAGAATCCGAAGATATGGTCTACATTATAGAGCGGGATGCCGTCCAGCAGAATCAGGTTCTCGTCCGGGCCGCCTCCGCGCACGTAGATTCCGGCGCTGCCCTCCGTTCCGGCCTGCACGCCCGGCAGCATTTGAATTGTCTTCATGACGTCAGCCTCGCCGAGCAGCGCCGGAGCCGTCCGCAGGATGTTGAGCGGCGCTTCGATGGCGCCCATGCCGGTAGCCTCGATGCCGGATTCCCGGCGTTCCCGTCCCGTGACGACGATCTCGTCCAGTAGCATGTTGGCGCGGAGGCCGACGTTCATTTTTTCATTTTTCCGCAGGTCGACGTTCCTCGTTTCCGCCGCGTATCCCGTGTAGGAAAAGCACAGTTCGGCCTTGCCTTCGGGCAGCGTCAGGCTGAAAAAGCCAAATTCGTTGCTTGCCGTCCCCGCGCCGCTTATCCGGTCGTAAACGCTGGTTCCAATCATAATTTCCGACGATTCGGCGTCGGCGGTATAGCCCGAAACGGTCGCTTTCCGCACGGGCGCCGCCTCCGCCGGCCGTCTGTTCGTGAGGGTGATGTGCTTCCGCCGGATATTCCATTCAATGCCTGTCCGGTCGAAAATGACATTCAGCGCCGCTTCGGGCTTCTGTCCCCTTATGTCGACGCTCCGGGAAAGGCTCAGGTCGACCGTTTCATTGTAGATGAAAGAGTAGCCGGTCTGCTGTTCCATCCGGTCGATAATTTCCCGCAGTGAAGCATCCTTCATCACCAGCGTCAGGGTTGGCTGTTCCTGCGCTCCGCCATGCCACGCGATGATCAGCATGGCCGTCGTAAAAATCATTTTTTTAAGCATAATCGATGTTTAGTGTTCCTGTTTTTTTATGATGTATGCGTTTTCGTTCTTCTCGAAAGCGAATCCTCCCGGACTGCCCAGAAAGGTGAGTATTTCCTCCAGGGATTCGCCCCGGCTGAATTTGGCGGTGATCCTGACGTCTGTGTTTATCCCGCCTGTCACGAGGAAAGAGACGTTCTTCTCCCTTTCGAGTATTTTGAAGATGTCTTTCAGCCGCGTGTTCTCGAAATACATGCTTCCAGTTATCCAGGCGCTCCGGTTCTCGCCGTCGAGCGCCGCGCGTTCCGCCCTGCCGGACGTTTTGCTGCACACGGCCTGTTCGCCGGGCTTCAGCAGCAGGGTGTCGCCCCGCCCCCCGAACGCTACGGAAACCGAGCCTTCGTAGAGGCTTGCGGCGACGTACCCGTCATTGCCGTATGCCGACACGTTGAACCTTGTGCCAAGCGCCCGGACTTCAACCCCGGACGCTTTCACGGTGAAAGGCCTGCGCGCATCTTTCGCCACGTCGAAGTAGGCTTCGCCGTCGAGCGTTATTTGGCGCACGCGGCCCCTGTGGATGTTCCCGGCATACGATACGGAAGAGAGGCTGTTCAGGATGACGGTCGAGCCGTCGGGAAGGCGGAGCTGCCGCCGTTCGCCATACGACGTCGAGACGCGGATTTCCTCCGGCGCCCCGCTGAACCGGTACACGCCGGCCGCCGCCGCGAGCAGCAGCGCGACTGCCGCCGCATATTTCAGCATCCGGCGCCGGGAGATGCCGTACCGCATGGCGCGTTTGATTTTTTGAAAAGTCGCATCGGCCGAATATTTCTCCGGCAGGAGGAGCTCTCCGTCCTTTGCGGACAGGTAATAATCGTAATCCCGGCCACTGAAGTCCCTCTCGACGGCCGCCTTTTCCCTTTCGGAAAGCTGTTTCCGCAGCAGGACTTTCTTTCTCGCGTTCTGTATCGTGCTTTTATATTTCATCTTCGGACTGTTTGCCTATAAAGAGCGCGGATGTTGCGGATATCCCTATCCGTTCACCGGAAAAAAATCATAAAAAGACCCGGGTTCGATATAAGCAAAGTCCGTCAGGGGTTTCAACCTTTCAGTGATTAATGATTAATAATTAGTGATTAATTGTTTCACCTCAATAGAAACCTTTCAGTTATTAATGATTAATAATTAGTGATTAATTGTTTCACCTCAATGGAAAATATGGAATCAACCCCCGGCAAATACCTCCTCAGGGGATTTTACCATGCAAAAGCGGTGAATATCCTGCGGAGAATAATGCGATTGATATGAATAATACGCTTCCCGGCTTTCCGCGTATACGCGGACAGGCTCCTGTTTTCTTTGACGTGCATTTCTTCTTCGCAAACTTTCCACGACACGGATGGAAACCGTCACGACACGGATGGAAATTTTTTGTAACGGGATGAACATTTTTTGTAACGGGATGGAAATTTTTTGTGATGGGATGGAAATTTTTTGTGATGGGATGAACATTTTTTATGATGGGATGAACATTTTTTGTGATGGGATGAAAACCGTTTATGATGGGATGAAAATTTTTTATGATGAAATGAACTCAATCCGTAACGTAACGGGATTCATCCCGTTCGTGACGGTTTCCATCCCGTCACAAAAAGTTTCCATCCCGTCACAAAAAGTTTCTATCCCATCACAAAAAGTTTCATCCAATGCAGAATAAAAATGATTTTCAGAGAGCATAAAAACACTGTTAATAACTGATGTTACGCACTGAACAGATTCCATGCCGGAAAGCCCAGGTCCGAAGGACTTGATTTCCATAACCGAAGGTAGGCGACCTGCGGCGAACATACTGTTGCTGCCTGAA
>JAIRYY010000305.1 GCA_031267485.1 Tannerella sp. | reverse complement strand
AAATCCGCCGCCGAATGGGTTGACGACTTCGTGATGATAGAAGCCAAAGCCCTGCTGAAATCCACGAACATGACCGTACTGCAAATCAGCGACGAACTGAATTTCAACTCGCAGTCTTTTTTCGGAAAATATTTCAAGCGGCTCGCCGGCATGTCGCCGAAAGAGTATCGCGGGAAACAGGAAATTTTTCTCTAAACGGTAACGTCACATCCGTTCCGGCATCTCTATACCGAGAAGCGACATCGCGGAGTGGATTACTTTCGCGACATTGGCAGACAGAACAATTCGCAGGAACTTTACTTCTCCGTTTTCTTCGTGCAGAATCGAATAGTCATGATAGAACTGGTTGTACGCCCGCACCAGTTCATATGCATAATTGGCGATACAGGAGGGGCTGTACGTCTCGCCGGCCTCCCTGATAACAGCCGGATATTCGGCCAGCAGTTGTATGATAGCCTCTTCCTTTTCCGTCACGTGCACAGTCGGCGACAAGCTGCCTGACAAATCCGTGTTTTGCTCCCGCGCCCGGCGCAGTACCGAACGTATGCGCGCGTATGCATATTGAATGAAAGAACCGGTGTTTCCGTTAAAGTCAATTGATTCTTTCGGGTTGAATGTCATGTTCTTGCGCGGGTCTACTTTCAGTATGAAATACTTCAGCGAGCCAAGCCCTATGATGCGGATGATATTTTCGGATTCTTCCGCAGTCAGGCCGTCCAGCTTGCCAAGTTCGCCGGAGATATCGCGGGCGGTAGCAATCATTTCATCCATCAGGTCGTCCGCATCGACAACCGTCCCCTCACGGCTTTTCATCTTGCCCTCAGGCAGTTCGACCATACCGTACGAGAAGTGAACAAGGCCTTTCCCAAATTCGAAACCCAACCGGTCGAGCAGTACCGAAAGCACCTGGAAATGATAATTCTGTTCATTCCCGACGACGTAAATCATCCGGTTGACGGGATAATCGTCGAAACGCAGCTTGGCCGTTCCGATATCTTGCGTCATGTAAACGGACGTGCCGTCGGAGCGGAGAAGCAGTTTTTCATCCAGGCCGTCGCCGGTCAGGTCAGCCCATACGGAACCGTCGTCGCGACGGTAAAAGACGCCTCTGTCCAGTCCGTCCAGCACGGTTGCCCTGCCTTCGAGATATGTTTCCGATTCGTAGTATACCTTATCAAAATCAACGCCAAGGCGTTTGTATGTTTCGTCGAAACCGGCATAGACCCAGCCGTTCATCCTGTTCCAGAGCGTCCGTACCGTTTCGTCGCCGGCTTCCCAGCGGCGTAGCATCTCACGCGCCCCGGCCATAAGCGGCGACGCGGCTTCGGCCTCCTCGCGGCTCAGTCCCTCCGACTGCAATTTCCCTAATTCCTCCTTATAGCGCCGGTCGAAAAGCACATAAAAATCGCCGACAAGATGGTCGCCTTTCTTCCCGGAAGATTCGGGCGTCACTCCCCCACCCCATTTCTGCCAGGCCAGCATTGATTTGCAAATGTGGATACCCCGGTCGTTCACGATATTCGTCTTGACAACCCGGTATCCGTTCGCTTTCATAATCCGGGACAGGCTGTATCCAAGCAGATTATTGCGTATATGCCCCAGGTGAAGCGGTTTGTTGGTATTCGGCGACGAATATTCAATCATCACCAGCGGCGCCTGTCCGGTCGCTTCCGTGCAGCCAAAATCCGGCGATGCATGAATCCCGGCAAGGGTTTCCACCCAGCAGGCGCTTCCGACGGTCAGGTTAAGGAATCCTTTTATCACATTAAAACCGGCAACCAGTTCCGGGTTACCTGTCTGCAGACATTCGCCAATCTCTTGCGCCGTCTGTTCGGGCGATTTGCGGGATGCTTTCAGGTAGGGAAAAACGACAAGCGTCAGATGCCCCCGAAATTCCTTCTTCGTTTTCTGCAGCGAAACCTGCTCCGCATCAACTCCATACAGCTCTTTAACTGCGGCCCGAACCGCTTCCGACAATCTCTGTTCTATGGTCATAATTACGAAATTTTTGCGCAAAGGTAGAAAAAAGGTTGTTTTTACTGATAATAAATCATACTTTTGTTGTATTATTATTAACGATAAGGAGATGAAAACAAACAAGCACATAATTTATCAGACATTCCCCAGGCTGTTCGGGAATTACAGCGAGAACCCTGTGAAGAGCGGAAGCCTGGAAGAAAACGGATGTGGCAAATTCAATTCGTACACGGCAAAAGCGCTCAAAAGCATCCGTGAGCTGGGCGTCACACACATCTGGTATACCGGCGTGATTGCCCATTCGACCTGTACGGATTACACGGCCTACGGTATCCCCAAAGACCACCATGCCATCGTGAAGGGAAAAGCCGGTTCGCCGTATGCTATCAGGGATTATTTTGATGTGGACCCCGATTTGGCGGAAAACGTCCCGGAGCGGATGAAAGAGTTCGAGGAGCTTGTCGTCCGCACGCACGATGCGGGAATGAAAGTAATCATCGATTTTGTGCCCAACCATGTTGCGCGAAGCTATCATTCACTGACGAAACCGGCCTATATCGACGATTTGGGACAGCACGACCATACGGAAGAGGCTTTTTCGGACACGAACAATTTTTATTACATACCCGGACAGCGGCTGGAACTGCATTTCGGAGCGCAGGAAGAAGATTTCGAATACAGCGAGTTTCCGGCCAAAGTGACGGGAAACGACTGTTTCAGCGCGACGCCGGGGAAAAACGACTGGTACGAAACCATTAAACTGAACTATGGCATTGATTATATGAACGGAGGCGCCAGACACTTCTCGCCCGTGCCCGACACCTGGAACAAAATGCTGGACATACTGCTGTTCTGGACGGGAAAAGACGTCGACGGCTTCCGCTGCGACATGGCGGAGATGGTCCCCGTGGAATTTTGGAACTGGGTCATCCCCCGCGTCAAAAGCCGCAAGAATGTGACGTTCATTGCCGAAACATACAATCCCGGACAGTATCACACCTATGTGAACACGGGCAAATTCGACTATCTGTACGATAAGGCGGGCATGTACGACACCCTGCGCAAAATCATCTGCCGGCAAGCCCCCGCCACCGATATAACGGCCTGCTGGCAGGCTATCGAAAAGATTAAAGACCACATACTGTTTTTCATTGAAAATCACGACGAGCAGCGAATCGCATCCGGTTTTTTCGCCGGCAACGCACAGGCGGGAATCCCCGGACTGGCGCTTATTGCCACGTTTGACGTCAACCCCGTCATGATATACAACGGACAGGAACTGGGCGAAAAAGGCATGGACGACGAAGGGTTCAGCGGCCTGGACGGGAGAACATCCATCTTCGACTACGGGAGCATGAAAAGCGTGCGCGACTGGGCGAACAGCGGCCGGTTCGACGGCGGGAAACTGAGTGACGGACAGCGGCAGCTGAGGGAATCGTACCGGAAAATCCTTACGACGGTACAGCATGAAAAAGCGCTTTCACGCGGCCATTTTTACGGGCTGGCATACTGCAACAGGGGCAACCCACATTTTCCGTCGGAGCAGGTGACGGCATTTCTCCGCAAGTACGAAAACGAACTGATTCTCGTCCTTATCAACTTCGACGATAAAACGCACCGTTTTCGCGTCAACATTCCCAAAAACGCCTTTGACATACTCGACATTCCGGACAATGCCGTATCGAAAGTACGGGAACTCCTTTCGGGCGAAGAAACGCTCTGCGCGCTTACCCATACATGCCCGTATCAGGAAAGCACGCCGGCATATTCGGCTAAAATACTTAAATTCAGCTATTAAAAAATAGAAACATACATCCGTTCGTAAATTTTTTCATGCAACACATGCGTTTTGCGATATGTTTTGTATTTTTGCCGCGCGATTCCAGGGAATTGTTTTTGGAAGTTCCGTAAGTTTTATTCCAGTCATAATTGAATTAAACAACTTTTTAATGAGCGCACATACCCCTTTTCTGGTTTTTTCGGGAACAAAAACCCGTTATCTGGCTGAAAAAATATGCAACAGCCTTCACTGTCCGTTAGGAAAGATGAATATTCAATACTTTGCCGACGGCGAGTTTTCCGTGTCGTACGAAGAATCCATTCGCGGCCGGGACGTTTTCCTCTTGCAGTCAACTTTTCCTAA
Organism: Tannerella sp.; assembly: GCA_031267485.1. Lineage (GTDB taxonomy): Bacteria > Bacteroidota > Bacteroidia > Bacteroidales > Tannerellaceae > Tannerella. The sequence goes on along the minus strand of JAIRYY010000305.1, from coordinate 9,071 downwards.
CTCGGACAACCTGATGGAACTGCTGCTGATGATTGACGCGGCAAAACGCGCATCGGCACATTCGATAATAGCCGTCATCCCCTATTTCGGATGGGCGCGCCAGGACCGCAAGGACAAGCCCCGCGTGTCGATAGGCGCCAAACTGATTGCCGACATGCTGGGCACGGCCGGCATTGACAGGCTTATCACGATGGACTTGCACGCGGACCAGATTCAGGGATTTTTCAACGTCCCGGTAGACCATTTGTACGCGTCGTCCGTCTTTCTTGAATACATCCGGACGCAGCTTCCGCTCGACAGTCTTATCATGGCAACGCCGGATGTGGGAGGCACGAAACGCGCCAGCAGCTATTCCAAATATCTGGAGATACCGATGGTGATATGCCACAAAACACGCCAGAAAGCGAACGAGGTGGCGGATATGCGCATCATCGGCGATGTGGCGGACAAAGACGTCCTGCTGGTCGATGATATCGTGGATACCGCCGGCACAATCACCAAAGCGGCCGACCTGATGATGGAAAACGGCGCCCGTTCCGTCCGCGCAATGGTAAGCCATGCCGTCATGTCGGACCCGGCCACAACCCGCGTCGACCGGTCGGCGCTCAGGGAGATGATATTCACGGACTCTATCCCCTACACGAAGAAAAGCGAAAAAGTCACGGTGCTGTCCGTTGCGGAAATGTTCGCCGAATCTATCAGGCGCGTCTGCAACGACGAATCTATCAGCTCGCTCTACACGATTAAATAAATGGCTGCTGGCCGCGTAAACCGGAAGAGCGTTCCCGTCCGCAGACCGCGCAGATTTACACGAATTTTTTATTCCGCGAACATCCGTGTTATCTGCGGACAAATTCCCCGTTTATTTCGCATCTCTAAAAGGATATCATCCCGCTGCCGTAGCACAGGCGATGCTCTCTGTCGTAAACGACGGCGAACTGGCCGGGAGCGATGCCCTGAATTTTCCGGTCGCTCCGAATCATATACATGTCGCCCGTGCGGCGGATGTGGCCGCACGTAAATTCCGGCGTATGCCGCACCTTGAACGTTATTTCCCGCTCGCCTTCGAACGGCCCCCAGGGGTCTTCCGTCGTAAAATGGAAGCCCTGCAGATTGATGGTACGGCCGTACTGCGTCTCCGGGTCATAGCCGTTTGATACATATATAATATTCTCTTTGATATCCTTCCGGATGACAAACCATGGCCCGCCGCTCAGTCCCAGTCCCTTCCGCTGACCAATCGTATGAAACCAGTAGCCGTTGTGCGTCCCGACCGTTTTCCCCGTTTCCAGCTCTATGATTTTGCCCGGACGCCGGCCCAGATACCGTTCGATAAAACCGTTGTAATTAATCTTCCCCAGGAAACAGATTCCCTGACTGTCCCGGCGTTTCGCGCTCGGAAGACATTGCTCTTCGGCAATCGCGCGAACTTCGCTTTTCATCAGGCGTCCGACCGGGAACATCAGTTTCGATACCTGGAGGTTCGTTATCTGTCCCAGAAAATCAGTCTGGTCTTTAACCGGGTCTTTAGCAGTCGACAGCCACACTTTCCCGTCGATGGCGGTCGTAGTCGCATAATGCCCGGTGGCTGTTTTATCGAAATCTTTCCCCCACTTTTCCTCGAAACAGCCAAACTTGATGTAACGGTTGCACATCACGTCGGGATTGGGCGTCAGGCCGCGCCGGACGGAATCAATCGTATAACTCACGACCTTCTCCCAGTATTCTTCGTGCAGCGAGACGACCTCCATCCGGCAGCCGTATTTTTTAGCTATGAACGCGGTAATCTCAATATCCTCCTCCGACGGACAGTCCACATAGCCGTCCCGGTCTTCCATTCCTATGCGAATGTAAAATATAACCGGATTGCAGCCCGCCTCTTTCAAGAGATGCACTACAACCGAACTGTCGACCCCGCCGGATACCAATGCCGCTATTTCCATCGTTTTCTCATTAAATATGCGTGCAAAATTACCGAAAATAATCCGCACGGCAATAACGGCGCATAAAAAACCGGCGATTCAAGGAGGGAAAACAATCCCCACCGGAAAACTCAAAATTCGAAACGGCTCGTTAATATTGATAATAAGCGGCCCTATTTTCCGTCATTGCTTCGTCGTTCCTCCTCGCAATGACGGACAATACTCAAGCGGAAAATTTCCGGGATGCGGTGCCTGCCCTTGTGAATCATCAATCCGGCAATTGAGCGTCCGTCTTTTTCGCCGGACTTTTTGAAAAAGCCTCCGGCTCTTCTTCAATTATTCCGGAATTATTTATTAACTTTGCAACCTTTGAAAATTATTTATGTGTATTATGAAAAAGATTATCTTATCAATTATGGCAATATCTGTTATTATGGCTTGTTCGGACGGCAAAAAGGCCGCCGGGCAAACGGATGAGACTGCGACGGAAAAGACCGGTTACAGTGTCGACCGTTTTGCGGACATCGAAATTCTGCGTTACGACGTCCCCGGATTCGAATCGCTCTCCCTGCAGCAAAAGCGGCTGCTGTATCATCTGTCGGAAGCCGCACTCATGGGGCGCGACATCCTGTTCGACCAGAACAACCGCTACAACCTTGCGATACGGCGCACCCTCGAAGCTATTTACACGGAGTATGGCGGCGACCGCGACGACGCGCAGTTCAGGGCGCTTGAAACGTACCTCAAACGCGTATGGTTTGCCGGCGGCATCCATCACCATTATGCGGAAGACAAGTTCGAACCGGGATTCACACGGGAATTTTTCGCCGGATGCGTCGGCCGGCTTGACCGGTCGCACATTCCGCTGCGCGACGGTCAATCCGTCGAACAGTGGCTCGCGGAAATAACGCCGGTCATCTTCGACGACGCCGTCATGCCGAAACGGACGGTTCAGAGCGGCGACGGGGATATCCTCCTCCTGTCGGCCAACAACTACTACGAGGGAGGCGTCACACGGAAAGAGGCGGAGACGTTCTACGCCGGGATGAAAAACCCGAACGACCGGACGCCCGTATCCTTTGGGCTGAACAGCCGCCTTTCGAAAGAAAACGGACAGCTGACGGAAAAAGTCTGGAAAGTGGGGGGACTGTACACCGAAGCCATCGAAAAAATCACGGACGAACTGCTGAAAGCCGCATCCTTTGCCGAGAACGGCGCCCAGAAAGCCGTCATCGAGAAACTCGTCGAATATTACAGGACGGGCGACCTGAAAACGTTCGACGCATACGCCATACTTTGGGTGCGGGACATCAACTCCGATGTCGATTTCATCAACGGCTTCACCGAAACCTACGGCGACCCGCTGGGCATGAAGGCAAGCTGGGAATCCACCGTCAACTTCATCGACCGGGAGGCGACAAAACGCACGAAAATCATCAGCGACAACGCCGGATGGTTTGAAGAGAACTCCCCCACCGACCCGCGCTTCAAGAAGAAAGAGGTGACGGGCGTCACGGCAAAGGTCATTACGGTGGCCATGCTGGGAGGCGACTGCTATCCCGCAACGCCCATAGGGATAAACCTGCCCAACGCCAACTGGATAAGGGAACAGTACGGCTCCAAATCCGTCACAATCGGGAACATCACGGAGGCTTACGACCGGGCGTCGCAGGGAAGCGGGTTCAGCGAAGAATTTGCATGGAGTGAGACGGAACGCGAACTGATGAAAAAATACGGATTCACAACCGACAATCTGCATACCGACCTGCACGAATGTCTCGGACACGGGTCGGGGATTGTCCTGCCCGGCGTCGACCCCGACGGGCTTGGCGCATACAGCTCCACGCTCGAAGAAGCCCGCGCCGACCTGTTTGCCCTTTATTTCCTCGCTGACGGCAAACTCCTCGAACTCGGACTGCTGGACCATGCGGACGCTTACAGGGCAGAGTATTATAAATATATGATGAACGGCCTTATGACGCAGCTCGTTCGCATACAGCCGGGCAAGAATGTGGAGGAAGCGCACATGCGAAACCGCCAGCTAATCGCAAAATGGGTTTACGAAAAGGGCCGTGACGGGAAGGTCGTTTCGATGGAAAAACGCGACGGGAAAACGTACGTCGCCGTAAACGATTACGAAAAGCTTCGCGAGCTGTTCGGCATGTTGCTTGCGGAAGTACAGCGGATAAAAAGCGAGGGCGATTTCGACGCATGCCGCACGCTGGTGGAAAACTACGGCGTAAAGGTCGACCCCGCGCTGCACGGCGAAATACTTGAACGATATGCCGCCCTGCACCTTGCTCCGTACAAAGGATTCATAAACCCGGTAATGAAAGAGGTCAGAAACAGCAGCGGCGAAATAACGGATATCGCCCTTGAATACACCGAAGGATACGCGGAACAAATGCTTCGATACAGTAAAAATTATTCTTTTTTGCCGGCATACAACTGAATTTTCAAAAAAAAACCATACCTTTGTTCACTGCTAAAGTAGGATTTCCAACATAAAAATGAACTATACACGCGACAATGATGACACCATCATGAAACTGTTTTCCGAGTATCTGAAAAACAAAAAACTCAGACATACGGCGGAACGTGACGCCATATTCGAAAGGGTATGCCGGACCAAATCACTCTTTACGCTCGACACGATATGGAAACAGCTGGAAAACGACAATTTCCATGTAAGCCGCGCCTCCATCTACAACACCATCGAACTGCTGCTCGACGCCAAAATCGTCGTGCGCCATCAGTTCACGGCCACAAACGTACAGTACGAGCTGAAATGTGTCGCGGAACAGCATCATCACGTCGTATGCACATCGTGCGGCGACATCAGCGAGATAAAAAACGGGAAAATAAACCGTTTCTTTTCCAACTATAAAATATCCAGGTTCACATCCGAATATTACACCTTGTATTTTTATGGCATTTGTTCCAAATGCAAGTACAAACAAAATAAAAAAAAACAGTAAAAAACAAACAAGTATAAGACATGAAGAAAGTAGACGTTTTATTGGGATTGCAATGGGGTGACGAAGGCAAAGGCAAAGTAGTCGACGTACTCACCCCCAAATATGATGTGATAACGCGTTTTCAGGGAGGCCCCAACGCCGGGCACACGCTCGAGTTCGACGGAAAGAAATACATACTGCGCTCTATTCCGTCGGGCATTTTCCAGGGCGGGAAAATAAACGTTATCGGCAACGGAGTCGTTCTCGACCCCGTACTCTTTAAGGAAGAAGCCGTCAGCCTGGCCGCGCACGGGCACGACATTATGAACCGGCTTTACATCTCCAAAAAGGCGCATCTCATCCTTCCGACGCACCGGATACTCGACGCCGCCAACGAAGCGGCCAAAGGAACGGGAAAAATCGGCACTACCGGAAAAGGGATAGGGCCGGCCTATACGGACAAAATCAGCCGTAACGGACTGCGCGTAGGCGATTTGCTGCACGATTTCGACCGGAAATACGCCGCCGCCAGGCTGCGCCACGAGAACATCCTCCGCGCGATGAACTACGGGTACAATATTGCCGAGCTTGAACGGGAATGGTTCAAAGCGCTCGAATATCTTAAAAACTTCAAACTCATCGACAGCGAACACGTAATCAACGAATACCTGCTCGAAGACAAATCCATTCTGGCGGAAGGGGCGCAGGGCACGATGCTCGACATCGATTTCGGCTCATACCCATACGTCACCTCGTCCAGCACGATATGCGCCGGATGCTGCTCGGGGCTTGGCGTCGCGCCGCGCAACATCGGCGACGTGTACGGAATAGTCAAAGCCTATTGCACGCGCGTGGGCAGCGGGCCGTTCCCGACCGAATTACAGGACGGGACGGGCGAGGCGATTTGCGAACGCGGACACGAATACGGGTCGGTGACCGGACGGAAACGCCGCTGCGGATGGATTGACCTTGTCGCCCTGCGCTACGCGGTCATGATAAACGGCGTGACAAAACTGATTATGATGAAAAGCGACGTGCTGGATACGTTCGACAAAATCAAAGCCTGCATCGCTTACCGCATTGACGGCAGGGAAGTGACAAAATTTCCGTTTGAAGTGACGGAAGTCAACGTGGAGCCTGTCTACACCGAAATTGACGGCTGGAAGACGGACATGACAGCCATGACAGACGAGAATGAATTTCCCGAAGAATTTAACGCATACCTGTCATTCCTCGAAGAAGAACTCGGCGTGCCTGTCGTCATCGTATCGGTAGGCCCCGACCGCGAACAGACCATTATCAGAGGCGAAGACTGAATCCGTTTGACTCCGGCTCCCCTGTTTCCCGTTTCGGGCAGGATGTGCTAAAAATGCAAAAAGAAACGGTCATTTGGCAAGGTTTTTGTCTACATGCACAAAGAGTATTAATTTTAAAAATTGAAGATTATGTCAATGTACACATTGTATTGGGTAATATTCGTCGGAATAGCGCTGGCCAGCTGGCTGGTGTCCGCCAATCTGCAGCACAAATTCAAAAAATATTCGCAAACGCCCCTCGGCTTGAGCGGGAAAGAGGTTGCGGAAAAGATGCTGCGCGACAACGGCATTTATGACGTACAGGTCACTTCGGTATCGGGACATCTTTCCGACCATTTTAACCCGGCGACAAAAACCGTCAACCTCAGCGAATCCGTATACAGCCAGTATAACATCGCCGCGGCCGCCGTTGCCGCCCACGAATGTGGTCACGCGATACAGCACGCCACGGCTTATGCGCCCCTGAAGATGCGTTCGGCGCTCGTCCCGGTGGTAAGTTTCTCGTCGAACATCGTACAGTGGGTTCTGCTGGGAGGGATGTTGCTGTTGAACGCGTTTCCGCAGCTGCTGCTCTTGGGAATCATCCTTTTCTCCATGACAACCCTGTTCAGTTTCATCACTCTGCCGGTCGAAATCGACGCCAGCAGACGCGCCGTCGCATGGCTGAGCAACGCCGGCATAACGAACAGCCGGACATACGGCATGGCCGCGGGCGCGCTTCGCTCGGCCGCATACACATACGTGGTGGCAGCGCTCGGCTCGCTGGCTACATTATTATATTATGTGATGTTATACATGCGCAGGAGAGACTGAATGGCACAGAAACCGTCCATCCCGAAAGGGACGCGTGATTTTTCGCCCGAGGAAACGGCGAAACGCAACTATATCTTTGATACGATAAGAGACGTTTATAACCGCTACGGATTTCAGCAGATTGAGACGCCGGCGATGGAAAACCTGTCTACCCTGACGGGCAAATACGGCGAGGAGGGCGACAAGCTGCTTTTCAAGATACTTAATTCGGGCGATTGCCTTGCTGATTTCACGGACGCCGAACTGCTTGAGAAAAACTCCGTGAAATTTGCAAACAAAGCCTGCGAAAAAGGTTTGCGTTACGACCTGACCGTCCCTTTCGCCCGTTTCGTCGTGCAGCACCGCAACGACATTTCATTCCCGTTCAAGCGCTATCAGATACAGCCGGTGTGGCGCGCCGACCGTCCGCAGAAAGGGCGCTACCGCGAGTTCTACCAGTGCGACGGCGACGTCGTGGGTTCGGATTCGCTGCTCAACGAAGTGGAATTCATCGAGATTATGGACGAGGTCTTTCGCCGTTTCGGCATCCGCGTATGCATCAAAATAAACAACCGCAAGATTCTTGCAGGCATTGCGGAAATGATTGGCGAGGCCGGTAAAATCGTCGAAATCACCGTCGCAATGGACAAACTTGATAAAATCGGACTGGACGGCGTGAACGAAGAACTGCGCGGCAGGGGCGTATCCGCACAGGCTATCGACCGGCTGCAGCCCGTCATCATCCTGAAAGGCAATAACCGGGACAAACTGGCCGTACTCGGGGAAACGCTCCGCGATTCGGAAACGGGCATGAAAGGCATCCGGGAAACGGAATACATACTCGGACACATCGAATCGCTGCCTCTGACGGCGGAAATCGAAACCGACCTCACGCTCGCGCGCGGCCTGAACTATTACACGGGGACAATCTTCGAGGTGAAGGCGCTCGACGTGGAGATAGGAAGCATTACCGGAGGCGGACGGTATGACAACCTGACCGGAGTATTCGGTATGGAGGGCGTATCGGGCGTCGGCATATCGTTCGGCGCCGACCGCATATACGACGTGCTGAACCAGCTCGACCTCTACCCCGCCGATTCGCTCAAAACGACGCAGCTGATGTTCGTCAATTTCGGGGAAAAAGAAGTCTCGCACCTGCTCCCCATCATCTCCCGGATACGCGCGGCAGGCATCCGGACGGAAATCTACCCCGAAACCGGCAAGATGAAAAAACAGATGGGCTATGCCGACGCAAAGAAAATACCCCACGTCGCGCTTGTCGGCGAAAACGAAATGGCGGAAAACAAAATCAACCTGAAAAATATGGCCACCGGCGAACAGCAGCTACTCTCCGCCGAAGAACTGATTCTCCTGTTAAGTAACATGTAATGGTTTCCCTGCCCCGGACGGGACAGAATGTCGGCAGAAAAATTCCCGGAGACGTTTATGCTCCGTGCCGTCAGGTACGGAATTTGGTGACAGTCACATAGCGTACCGGACGGCACGCAGGAAATTGGCTGCGGTCCATTTTTCTACCGACATATTGTCCTGCCAGGAACCATTGTAGAGACGCGATGAATCGCGTCTCTACGGATGCGGGATATTTTTGCGCATTGTATTTTTTCCGTCATTGCGAACGCAGTGAAGCAATCCAGGTCGTCGCCTGTACCTGGATTGCTTCGCTCGCAATGACAGGTGGGCGGAAGCCTGTCCCGGCCGTCCCGTTAGGGACAAAATGTCGGCAGAAAACGCCGGAAGCCTGTCCGATCCCGTGCCGTCAGGTACGGAATACCGGCAGAAAATGCCGGGAACCAGTCAACCCATTATATGTTATTTATTTCACGTTCCCAAATTTTTTTGGGAGTCCCCAAAATCTTTTTGGGAGTCCCCAAAGTCTTTTTGGGAGTCCCCAAAATTTTTTTGGGAGTCCCCAAAATCTTTTTGGGAGTCCCCAAAATCTTTTTGGGAGTCCCTAAAATCTTTTTGGGAGTCCCTAAAATCTTTTTGGGAGTTCCTAAAATCTTTTTGGGAGTTCCAAAAATCTTTTTGGGAGTCCCCAAAATCTTTTTGGGTGTCCCCAAAAT
>JAIRYY010000240.1 GCA_031267485.1 Tannerella sp. | reverse complement strand
CTCCCGGATGAAAAAAAAGCACTTTGCAAGCTTGCGAAAGTCTCCCGGACGCAAAAAAAACACTTTGCCGGCTTGCGGAAGTCTCCCGGATGGAAAAAAAACACTTTGCCGGCTTGCGGAAGTCTCCCGGACGCAAAAAAAGCACTTTGCAAGCTTGCGGAAGTCTTCCGGATGGAAAAAAAGCACTTTGCAGGCTTGCGGAAGTCTTCCGGACGCAAAAAAAGCGCTTTGTAATCTTGTGAAAGTCTCCGGGACGTTTTCCGCAAGCGCGGGAACGTCCATACACTGCGATATGCGGCTGAAATGGATAGGATTCACTGTCCCGCAGGGTGGGCTGTCAAAAATCCGGGGGGCGACATAAAAATATTCGTTCGAAAAATTTTCCGGTATGTAAACGAGTCGAACGTTTTTTTCAGGCGGACATCCCGAATGGCCTGATTTCCATAACCGCATGCAAGCGCAGCGCAGCTTGCGGTGAGAACGTACATATCTCTGCCTGAAAGGCAGTACTCTATTCCCATCAGTCCTGCCATTCCAGGCAGAGGTCGCTTTCGCTTCCTTTACCGCAGGTCGACGACCTGCGGTAATGAAAATCCGGCTTTTCAAGCCGTCCGCATCAAAAAGCCTCCGGTCAACTTCATGTAATGATAATTCGGGAACGAATATTTTTATATCAACAGGCGGATTTTTGACAGCCCACCCGCAGGGACGGAATGTCGGTAGAAAATGAACCGCATCCAACCGTCCGCGTGCCGTCAGGTACGCCATGTGACAATCATCACATTCCGTACCTGACGGCACAGCGATAAATGTCACCGGCAATTTTTCTGCCGGCATATTATCCCGTCCGGGACAAATCGCATGCTTCAATTTGTTTAAAACCATATATGTTATGTCTTGTTCGTTTCGTATTGCTCAGTGATGAATCATTAACCATTAACACGAGAACCGTTTCCACACGGGCACCCACAAGGGACGCCCCTACATTCATCATTAACCATTCATCATATCCTGTTCGTTTCGTATTGCTCAATGATGAATCATTAACCATTAACACGCGAACCGTTTCCACACGGGCGCCCACAAGGGACGCCCCTACATTTATCATTAACCATTCATCATATCCTGTTCGTTTTATATTACTTAGTGATGAGTCATTAATCATTAACACCCGGACATCCCACTTGGACATCCCACACGGGCGCACACAGAGGTGCGCCCCTACCATTAATCACTAATCACTAATTTACGCTAATCATTGATTTGTGTCAGTCGCCGGCTGATTCGGGCGAGTTGTCCTCTTACCGAAGCGTCGATGCGAATGTCGTTTAGCTGGAAAATGAAACCGCCGTTGATTGACGGGTCAATGTGCGTGGAAAACTCCACTTTTCCGTGCGTTTTCTGTTCCGTGAGCAGGCGTATGCGTTCGATCGCCTCGCCGGGTAATTTCCTGGCGGAGGTGAGGTGGACGACGCTTATCATTTTCTTCTCGCGATAGAGGCGCTGATAGCTGAGCGTTATCCGCTGCAGCATGTCGCTCCGGCGATTTGCGATGACAAGGTTGATGAAGTCAAGATATGACCGTTCGGGGTTTTTGCCGGTCGCGTTTGTCAGCAGACCGATTTTTTCCTTTGCGGAAATCATGGGCGATTTCATGCCCGTTTTCAGTTCCGGCGTTCTGCGCAAAACGGCTTCAAGTATCTGCATCCTGTGGTACAGGACAGCTTCCTCACCCATGCCTGATGCGTGATGATATAATGCCTTTGCATACCGTATCGAAATCAATCCCTCGTTCATATCAGTTTTTTACAATATCGGAATCTTCAATCTCGTCGAGAAGCTGCGATACCAGTTTGTCGTGATTGTCCTCACGGTCGAGCCGGCTCCGCAAAATCTTCTCGGCGATGCCAATGGACAGCCGGGCTACCTGCATGCGAATCTCGCCGATGGCTTTCTGTTTCTGCACTTCAATCAGGCGGACAGTCTCGTCGAGCTTTTCCCGTTCCTGCCTCGAAGCGTCGTCGCGGGCTTGCCGGATAATCAGGTTCGCTTCGTCGCGGGCCTGCCGGATGATTTCCTGCCCCTGTTTTTTCGCCTCGTCGACAAGTTCGCCGGATTTCTGCCTTACGCTTTCGAGCGCGCGGTTTGCTTCGTCGGCGCCGGCCAGTGATTGCCGGATATAGTCCCGCCTTTCGTTCACCGCTTTGGTTATGACGGGAAACCCGAATTTTGTCAGGATTCCGAAAACAAGGGCGAAGGATACAATCATCCAGAATAAGAGCCCGAAGCTTGGAGTTAAAAGTGACATGGCGGCAGTTTTTAACCCAGAGCCATGAGACATACCACGATTGCGAACAGCGCCGTCCCTTCAATCAGCGCGGCCACGATAATCATTGACATCCGGACGTCGCTCGTCGCTTCGGGCTGGCGTGCAATCGCCTCCATTGCGCCGGCGCCGATTTTCCCGATACCTATACCGGCTCCGATTACTACAAGTCCCGCTCCTATGGGGGCGGCGATGGAACCTAAATTTGCTGCTGCCTGCAGCAGAATGTTTAACAGTGTCATAATTTTTGTTTTTTTGAGTTAGTAATATGATTAATGTTTGTTTTTTTGTGGACATGTTCCTGCCGCGAAAGGCCGATGAATACGGCCGACAGCATCGTGAAGACATACGCCTGAATGTATGCGACGAGTATCTCCAGGAGGCTCATGAAGACGGACAGGCATACCGAGAATACCGTCATTCCCACGTTTGTGGCCGTTCCCATTTTCACGGTAACGAAGATGAGGCACGTCAGGGCTATTACAACGGCATGTCCCGCCGTTATGTTGGCAAAAAGACGTATGGTCAGGGCAAACGGTTTGGCGATGACGCCGAACAGCTCGATTACCGGCATCAGGGGCAGGGGAACCTTCATCCACAGGGGAACGTCGGGCCAGAAGATGTCGCGGCGGTATTCGCCGTTCCCGAACAGGTTGACGGCAATCATCGTGCAAACGGCCAGAACGAGCGTCACGGATATGTTGCCCGTCACGTTCGCTCCGCCGGGGAAAACGGGAATCAGTCCCGTTATATTGTTTATGAAGATAAAGAAAAATGCCGTCAGCAGATAGGACGAGTAACGCGCGTAATCCTTGCCGATGCTTTTCCGTATGACGTCGTCCTCGATGCTCATGACGAACATCTCCAACATTCCCGTAAACCCTCCCGGCGCCAGGTGTCCGGGTTTGCGCCTGTACCGGCGGGCGACGGATAAAAAGACGGCAAGCATGAGGGCGGAATTTAACAGAAGGGCCAGGGTTGTCTTGGTAATGGACAAATCGACCGGGCGCGTTTCCCTGCCTGCGGCGTCGGTTTCCACAATCCGGCCGTCGTGCCGCCCTTCGCCGGAAATGTGAAACCCCCTGTACGCATGGCCATGTTCCAGGCGCGAGGACGAAAACATGTTCCAGCCGCTCGTCTGCGAATAGACGATGACCGGCAGGTAAACGGACACATGACGGTCGTTGACGGTCGTTATATGCCACCAGTATGAATCCCGTATGTGGTCGAATATGATTTCCCGGGGGTTGACATCCTCCGCGTGAACATTCACGTTGACCGGCAATATCAGCAAAAGGATCAGGATATGTCTACTTAATATTCCCGACATGTTTCATCCGTTTAGAGTCAATATTGTGCCGGTGGTCGATGTTATAAAGGATGAAAAACTTTATGCTCATGAAAAACACATAGAAAATGCTGAAAGCAATCAGTATCGTATGTTCCTTCACATCGATGAAATAGTAATAGCAGATCATCAGGATAAAAGAAAGCAGCATCTGCGAGATATTATACAGCATGAGCCTCGCAATCGCCCTCCCCGGATGCAGCCTTTTACGCTTTATGCGCGACAGAATCATCAGCGCGCTTATCCCCAGCAGCAGAAAGTAAGCGGGAATAAACAGCAGATAGTTCGTATAGTGCGATGGCAGCGCCACGCGGATAAACGCTATCTCGATGATACCGAATATGACGATGCCGGAAATAACAAGTTTCCGGACTTCCAGTTCATTATATGTCTTGTCCATAATCCTGATTTTTATCGTTAGCAGTCTCAATACAAACCGTAGCCCGGTCATTTTCCACTTCCACGACCCCGTTCCGTACGGGAAACGTCCGAATCTCCCCGTTCTCGAGAAAACAGAGGATGTTTCCCCCTGTCAGCGCCGATATAATGGGCGCGTGCGACGGATATACGGCAAAGACGCCCATTTCACCGGGAAAGGTCACATGCAAAACCTTGCCGTCGTAAACCGTCCCCTGCGGGGAAAGGATTTTTATGTCTATCATCATTATTTCATTTGACCTTTTATTTTATCCGCTTTCACCATGGCGTCTTCTATCGTGCCGACATTCAGGAACGCCTGTTCGGGCAGGCCGTCGACTTCACCGTCAAGAATCATGCCGAATCCCTTTACGGTGTCTTCAATCGAAACCATTACCCCGGGAACGCCCGTGAACTGTTCGGCGACAAAAAACGGCTGGGAAAGGAAGCGCTGAACGCGCCGGGCGCGGTTCACCGTCAGGCGGTCTTCGTCCGACAGCTCGTCCATACCGAGGATGGAGATGATGTCCTGCAGTTCCTTGTTCCGCTGGAGAATCTGTTTTATGCGCTGCGCCGTGTCGTAATGTTCTTTCCCCACGATATTGGGGTCGAGAATGCGCGACGTCGATTCGAGCGGGTCTACCGCGGGATAGATGCCCATCTCCGTAATCTTGCGGCTGAGTACGGTCGTCGCATCCAGATAGGAGAACGTCGTCGCCGGAGCGGGGTCCGTCAAATCGTCCGCCGGGACATACACGGCCTGTACGGAGGTAATGGAACCGTTTTTCGTCGAGGTAATCCGCTCCTGCAGGTTGCCCATCTCGGTTGCCAGCGTCGGCTGATACCCCACGGCCGACGGCATCCTGCCCAGCAGCGCCGACACCTCGCTTCCCGCCTGCGTGAAACGGAAGATGTTGTCGATAAAAAACAGAATATCGTTCGACCCGCCGTCGGCGTCGCGGAACGATTCGGCCATCGTCAACCCGGACAGGGCAACCGACGCGCGCGCGCCGGGAGGCTCGTTCATCTGCCCGAAGACAAGTGTCGCCTGCGATTTTTTCAGCTCCTCATAGTCTATCCCCGACAAATCCCAGTCCCCCTTTTCCATCGATTCCTCGAACGCTTTCCCATAACGGATGACGCCCGATTCAATCATCTCGCGAAGCAGGTCATTCCCCTCGCGTGTACGTTCGCCGACGCCGGCAAATACGGAAAACCCGTTGTGCCGTTTCGCGATATTGTTGATAAGCTCCTTTATAAGGACGGTCTTGCCTACGCCCGCACCGCCGAACAGCCCGATTTTGCCGCCCTTAAGGTAAGGCTCGAGCAAGTCAATGACCTTTATCCCCGTATAAAGAATCTCCTGTTTCGTCGACAAATCTTCAAACCTGGGCGCATCCCGGTGTATCGGCAGCGTGGCCGTATTCGCCAAAGGCCGCATCCCGTCGATTGTTTCGCCGATAACGTTCAGCAGCCGCCCTTTCGTCTGTTCGCCGACCGGCATGCTTATCGGCAAGTAATCGGACGTAGCCTCCATGCCGCGCCGCAATCCGTCGGTCGAATCCATCGCAACCGACCGCACGCAATTCTCGCCGATATGCTGCTGTATCTCCGCCACCAGCACACGGCCGTCCGCACGGCGTATTTTTATCGCATCATGAATGGACGGCAGCGCGACATTCCGTTCGCCGCCGTCGTTCGATTCAAAACTGATATCAATAACCGGTCCTATTATCTGTGATATATATCCCCTTATTTCCTGTCGCATAAATTACCCGTTTAATTAAGTAAGACACGGCAAATATACATACAAAATTCCTGTTTTGCAAGCGCCGTGCAATTTGAGAGCAGACGCCAACGCAAAACAGTCCGGCGACAAACTATCTTTCCATCGCCAGTTTAACCAGCATTTCTTTCATATATGACGGGGTATAATAACGCTGACTTCTGTTTTCATCGGGACGCGTTTCGTAAAAACGTCCCAGTCTCCTTTCGGCATATTCATTTCCGCTCTGCGCTTCATATTCCCAGTCGAAATATTCCGGGAAGCACATGCGGACAGCCTGGCGTTTCATCCTTTTTTTACCGGGAAGCGGTACGGAAAAATGAAATCCTCCGTTCGGTTCTCCTCCCGAATACATTCCGTAAAATCCGATGGCAACCTCTCCGAAATGGCGGGTACAGTCCAGCCTGATGCCGTAATCCCCATAGATGTAACGTTGTCCGGTCAAGTCAAACTGAAGGTTATACGCCGGTTCGTTATAACGGAAAAACACCGCGCCGGTCTTCCTTTTCCACCGGGAAATTTCCCATTTCCCGGAATAAAACGTGGACGATCCGGTAAGGCCGACATTCATGCCCGTCTGCCAGCGGTTATTGCCGGAAATGTATTTGAGCGCGACGTCTGCCCCCATACGCGAAGCATTGAAATTGCCTATGTGAAAAGTCATGAAAACATTTTTCGGGAATCGATATTCCTGCCTGAATAATAACATTCCCGCCCTGATATAGTCCATTTCTCCCTTCATGTTATTCCATATCGGGAAAATGACTTGTCCGGTGAATGATGCGCCTTTCCACAAGCCAACCTCCACTGCCGGAGCGATATTGAAAATACTCCCGTACAGTTTGTCCAGCCAGGAATTATTCAATGAAATCTGCGGATAGATGACAAAATCCACTTTTCCGGCAGAACGGTTTTCCCGCTTTGTCTTTTTAAACAGCCTGACATATTCGTCAACATCATAACTTATATGTACGGCAGACATTAACTGTGCCAGTGAAATCTTTTTATCAAGATAATCGCCGGCCTGTTCGCCGGACAGTTTCAATACGACTGCCGGCAGCCTGTTTTCCTGCAATACAAGATAAATATTCTTATGAACGGATTCATTCAGCAGAAGATGAAAAACCTCCAGCGCCCCGCGAAAATGGCCTCTGTACACAGGATCGCTGTAGCTTACGAAAACTGTTTCCGGTTCGTCAATCACGGCTACGTCTTCGAAGCCTGTTTTCACCAGCAAATCATGGATGTTTCCGGCGGTGTCGGCGCCGTTCTGCCCCAACACGGCCAGCGGGCAAATCAGACTCTGCATAATCAGCCGCAAAAACCGGGATATCTTATGTCGCAAAATCTCGTTCAATCAGTTCATCAATCTAAATTCGTACCGCATGCCACACGACAGGGCTTTAAAGTCATACGAGAATGCGTGCAGGAAGACATGTTTGAACAGTCGTGCGGATGTTCCCACATTCACTCCGTTCGCATCGTATTCGGCAATCAGCGATACGGGTTTTAAAAAGGAGGGCGTATATTTAATTCCACAGAAAACACCTTTGTAAAGAGCATTTTTGGAAAAAAGATAACTGCCGAAAGTAATGCCGCATACATGTCCGCCGACAGGGATATTTTTCGTGGTTACGGCGTATATGGAGGCGAAGTAACGGTTTCCGTTTGTCCCGTTAAAGGCGTTCAGCTCATTTGTCGTAAACACGTCATTGGAGCCGACGACAACAGCCGGGACATAACGGCTTTCCCTTACCGGCCGCAGCCGCAGCGAAACGGAGCGATCCTGCTGCCATTTATTCCCCGCCTTATATTCCCCTCTGAATAATGTACAGCGATATGCAACTTCGACAAAAGGAAAAAATGTAATATTCAAAAAGTAATTACCGCTATTATAATGCCATGTTTCCGGCATCAACTGCTCCGGAAGAAAATTCCCGCCGGCCATAAACATGCCGTCGGGCTGCATGTCGGCATTTGGCGCGTTAAGCAAACCGGTCATGCCCAGAGTGCATTGAGCGAAAACAGGGATAGTACATGATATGAAAATCAGTATTATCCCTGCTGTTTTAATTATATGACGCTCTTTTGTCAACTGCCGGAGCCTCCCGAATGATCCGTATGGGAACTGCCATACTGGTAAGTCGTCCGTATTTCCGTTCCGGTATATTTTTTCACGGATACCTCAAACCAGTCGAGCGTGCCGTTTTCAAATATCAGAGGAAAGGAGAAAGCGTTGGATAAAGTTTGGGCAACGATTTCGACGGTCAGTTTCGTGTCGCCGCTGACATTAAACGGTATCGTCAGGTTCAGTTCGCCAAGACCCGGATTTGATCCCATGACGGATGCCGTCGCGCTCGTAAAACTGCTTGCCAGGGCATTAATCGTGGCATCGGGTAGGGTAGGGTATTTTGATTTCAGCGATGACGTCAGGTTCCCGTCTATGACCCAGCCATATTTCTGCTGTACGGTGATATTTTGACTGGCGGCGGCGGGAGAGCCGAGATTGTCAATCACTTTAGTGTCCAGAATTTCCGTGCCGGCGTTTCCTTGGGAAACGTTGGCGCCTATCACGAAGTAGTGATCGGAGAAACCGGTCAGCATTA